>CAZNTI010000469.1:0-1939 GCA_964575885.1 uncultured Terricaulis sp. | reverse complement strand
GGTCCTCGAATACGAACATCAGCGCCTTGATGCGGTCGGCGCTTTCGCGGTTCTTGTTCTCCAGCGCGCCGATGAAACGCTGTTCGGTCTGGCGGTCGAAATTGTTGAAGATCTCGGCCATCAGTTCGTGGCTGTCGCGCTTGGCGCTGCGCGCGAGGTTCGACATGAATTCGGTGCGCAGCGTCACTTCGATCTTGTCGAGAATGTCACGCTGCACCGGCTCCATCGAGAGCATCCGCTGCACGCATTCGGCGGCGAATTCCTCGGGCAGTTCCGCCAGCACCTTGGCGGCGTGCTCGGCGCGCACCTTGGCCAGCACTACGGCGACGGTTTGCGGATACTCGTTCTTCAGATAGCTCGCCAGCACCGCTTCGTTGACGTTGGCGAGCTTGTCCCAGATGTTTCGACCCGCGGGACCGCGGATGTCTTCCATCAGGTTCTCGACCTTCTCCTTCGGCAGGAAGGCGTTGAGCATGCGCTGGGTCTGCTCGAAGGAGCCCATGACGCCGCCGGCGGCCGACATCTTGTCGACGAACTCCAGCACCAGCGCTTCGACCGTGGCCGACGGCACCACGCCAAGCGAAGACATCGCTTGCGAGACCTCCTTGATCTCCTCTTCGTCGAGCAGCTCCCACACCGCGCGCGCTTCTTCGCCGAGGCACATCAGGATGATCGCCGCCTTCTCCGCACCACGATAGCGCGAGGTGTCGGCGCGGGCGTCGGGTTTGGCGACCTCTGTCGCGGCGGGTTTAGCGACGGCGTTCATTGTCACATTGCGTTGTTGAGCCAGCCGCGGATGATTTGCGCGGATTCATCAGGGTGCTTGTTCACGACCTCGGCGACCTTCTTCACGGAAGAGGCGCGCACGCGGCCCTGGATCTGGGCGATGTCGATGGAGGCTTCGCCGTCCTCGACCTGGGTCGCGACGACGCTCTCTCCGGCCGGTCCCGCCAGCGCCGGCATCGCGCCGGGGGCGCCGAGTGCGGGGGACTGGCCCTGGCCGCCTCGCATCAGGCCTCCGATCAGCGGCCGCAACACGAAGAAGACGAACGCCAGCGAAGCGATCAGGGCGGCGGCGATCTCGATGATCCGGGTGATGTCGAGGCTGCCGAAATCGAACAGCCCGGGGGCCTCGGCGCTTTGCCCGGCGCTGTCGGCGGTGCGCGCGAAGCGGGTGTTGATCACCTCCACGGTGTCGCCGCGCTGCTCATTGAAGCCCACCGCCGAACGCACCAGCGCGGTCAGTCGTTGCATGTCCTCGGCGCTGCGCGCAGCCCACTGCGGCTCCGCCCCGGCTTCAGCAGCCGGCGTGGTGACGCCGTCGACGGCCACCGCCACCGAGAGCCGGCGGACGCGTCCGCCTTCGCTGACTTCAGTGCGGGTGGTGCGCGAAATCTCATAGTTTACAGTTTCCTGACTTGAATTGTTTTCGTTCTGAGCGCCCGCCGACGGCGTCTGCGCGGCGGTGGTGTCGGGCACGTTGGCGCCGGTGCTGACGCCCTGCGAGCGCTCGGCGCTGTTGGAGGTCTCTTCGGTGCTCGTGGTCGAGCGCACCACACGGCCTTCCGGATCGAACCGCTCCGAGGTTTCGCTGACGCGGTTGAAATCCATCTCCGCGGTGACCTGCACACGGGCATTGCCCTGGCCGACCACGCCTTCGACGATGTCGGTGACGGTGCGGCGGATGCGCTCCTCGACAGCCGCCTGGCGCGCGTCGATGCCCTCGGCGACCGCACCTTCCTCGGAGGCCGCCGCCGCCAGCAGCCGCCCGGTCTCATCGAGGATGGTGACGCGGCTGGTGGTGAGCCCAGGCGTGGCGCTGGCCACCAGGTTGCGTATAGCGCGCACCTGACCTGGCGTCAGCTCGTCGCGGCGCAGGCCCAGCACGATCGACGCCGAAGGCTGCTCGGCTTCGCGCGCGAACAATTGCCGCTCCGGC
>CAZNTI010000468.1:0-1941 GCA_964575885.1 uncultured Terricaulis sp. | reverse complement strand
GGCCGAGCACGGGCCGACGTCGCCGGCCGTCCTCATCACCAACTCGGAGAAGCTTGCGAGCTTCGCCCAGGACGCCAAACGCATCGGGGTCACGGTGCTGGCGCCGGACCTCAACGCGTCGGACGCCGATTTCAGCGTTGAGCCTGTCGAGGACGGCCTGGCCGTACGCTATGCGCTGGGCGCGGTGCGCAATGTCGGCATGGCGGCGATGGCGACGATCGTCGCCGAGCGTCGCAGCGGCGGGCGCTTCAAGGCGCTCTACGACTTCGCCGAGCGGATCGACGCCAAAGCCGTCAATCGCCGGCAGCTGGAAAATCTCGCCAAGGCTGGCGCCTTCGATTCCATCGAGCCCGATCGCGCCCGCGCATTGGCGGCCTGCGAAACAATCGCCGCTTACGCCCAGCGTGTGGCGGAGGAGCGCGCCAGCTCGCAAGCCAGCCTGTTCGGGGCCGAAGAGCCTTCGGCGCGTCCGGCCTTTCCCAAAGCCCCCGCATGGTCAGCGCAAGACCGGCTGGACGCTGAGCGCGAGAGCATGGGCTTTTACCTCTCCGGCCACCCGCTCGCCGAATTCTTCCTCGACGTCGGCGAACGCTACATGACGTTTGCGGATATCCTCGAAGAGGGCGAGACCGAACCGCGCGCCTACATGATGGCGGGGGTGGTGCGCCGCATTCAGTACCGGCCGGCGCAATCGGGGGGCACGCTCGCTTACGTTTCGATGTCTGATCCCACCGGCGACTTCGAGGCCATGGTGATGCCCGAGCATGTGGCGGCGGCGCGCGACGCGCTCGAAGTCGGCAAGCCGTTCGTGTTCCGCGGCCGGGTGCGCTGGCGCGACGGCGATCTGAAGCTCGCCGGCGACACCTTTGAGCCGGTGGAGGCGGCCGAGGCGCGCACGGTGGAGGATTTGCGCATCATCCTGAAAGAGGGCGCCCCGCTTGAATTGCTGGCGCAGACGCTGGCGGCGCTGCCCCAGCCTGGCCCGGGCGAGGCGCGCCCGCTGCGCCTGGTGCTGAAGCTGAAAGACGGGCGCGAGGTCGAGCTCAACGCCCGCAAACTTGCCCCCGCCAGCCCCGCCGCACGGGCGGCGCTGAAGGCCGCCAAGGGCGTCGAGCGGGTGATTTAAAGCGCCGTTCGTCGCGTAAACACTCTCGAAACGCGTGCATGGCCTTGTCGCGCCCCAATGAAGGCCGTCAGATATCGCCCGCACCGAGGGGGAGAGCCGATGCAGCTAAAAATGCGCTCGTTCGCTATGCTAGCGGCGGGTTTGAGCGTTGCGGCATGCGCAACCACGAGCCCGGACGCAACCGAGCCGGCCACCCCGGCCGCCTTCGAATCAAGCTACACGCCGCGGCCTTCTACGCCGACCTTGATCCGCGGCGCGACGGTGCTCGACGGGGCAGGCGCCGAATTCGCCAACGCCGACGTGCTGATGCGTGACGGGCGAGTGGTGGCGGTGGGGCCGAACCTGTCGGGCGAGGGCGCCACAATCATCGACGCCAGCGGCCGCTTCGTGACCCCCGGAATCATCGACGCGCACTCTCACCTGGGCGTTTATCCCTCGCCCAGCATCGCCGCCACCTCCGACGGCAACGAAGCCACCGAACCCAACACCGCCGAAGTGTGGGCCGAGCATTCGGTATGGCCCCAAGACCCCGGCTTCGAGCGCGCGGTGGCGGGGGGCGTCACAACCCTGCACATCCTGCCCGGCTCAGCGAACTTGTTCGGCGGCCGCGGAGTGACGCTGCGGCCCGTGCTGGATGCGCGCACCGTTCAGGAGATGAAATTTCCCGGCGCGCCCCAGAGCCTGAAGATGGCGTGCGGCGAGAACCCGGCGCGGGTGTATGGCGGCCGAAACGCCTCGCCCGCTACCGGCATGGGCGACGAGGCCGGCTATCGCCAGGCGTTCGCGGACGCCGAGCGCTACGCGCGTCGCCTGCG
>CAZNTI010000467.1:0-1941 GCA_964575885.1 uncultured Terricaulis sp. | reverse complement strand
CGAGTTCTTCAACGCGAATGGTTTTGAAGCGCATCACGTCTTCGTTGATCTTGAGCCGCCGCTCGAGTTCGTGGACCGCCGTGGGCGGGCAATCGAGGTTCAGGAGCGCGTAGTGGCCCTTGCGGTTCTTGCGGATGCGGTAAGTCAGGTTGCGCAGGCCCCAATACTCGGTTTTCCCGACGTGGCCGCCCAACTCTTTGACCGTCTTGGTGATGTCTTCCACCAGCGCATCCACCTGCTGCGGTGAAATGTCCGGGCGTGCGATCAGCACGTGTTCGTAAAACGCCATTGGCCTTTTCCCTGAAAATCCGCGGCGCCTGGCAGCTGGGAGAGCTTTCCAAACGATGGACCCCGGGCGGCGTTCGCCCCCGGGGCCGCGGATCGCGAAGCCGCGGTGGATAGAGGAAAGCCGCGCGGAACGCAAGCCGCTGTCCCTAAAGCAGCGCCCAGTTTTCGTTGGTGAGCGCGTAAGCCGCAATGAGCCCATTGGCGGCCACGTGGGCGGCGATCGGGCCGCTCAGGCTGCGGCTGCGGTAGAGCGCAAACGCAAACGCCGCGCCCGCCAGCGCGCCAGCGAGCCAGCGGCCATGCATGGCCCCGAACAGCGCCGTGGTTACCAGGAACGCCGCCCAGGTGAACGCCGCCGGCTGGGCTTCCTCGAAGCGCCTCGCCGCCAGCGCGCGGTGCAGGTAGCCGCGGAACAGCAATTCCTCAGCGAACGGGGTCACCAGGGTGAAGCCGATCACCCGCAGCGTCAGCCACAGCGCCGCGAGCCCCGGTCCTTGCGCTGCAAGCCAGGCGGCCAAGGGCGCATGATCGCCCGCCGGCTCGGTGGCGATCCAGGCGCCGCCGACGGCGAGGCCGATCAATACCGGCTCCCAGCCGATGACAGCGAGTTGGGCGGCGATGGTGCGCCGGTAGGCCAGCAGCATCAGCAACGGCGCCACCATGCCAAGCGCGCGCGCCCAGACCATGGCGTCGCCCAGAACGGCCACGCCGATGCGCCCAATCATCAGCGCTGCAAACGGCGCGATCAGCGCTGTGGCAAGCACCAGGGCGGGATCGTGGGCGCTGGCGCGCCGGTTGATGTTGAACAGGCGGTAGGCGACGATCATCAGCGCTACCGACGCAGCCAGGAACATCACCCACCCGGCCTGGGCGTGAAAGCCGTTGAGCGCGATGTCGGGCGAGACATGCGCGCCGAGGCTGATCAGCACCGCGATCCGGACGACGTTAAGCAGCCAGATCGCCAACGCCCCGATGGGGAGGAGAATAAGCACGGCGGGGAAGCGCAGATGCCGGCGAAAGGCGATCACAAAGAAACTCAGCATGGTGGTCACCAGGCCGATGCCTTCGTATCCCGAACACGCCCCCTCGATGCGCACGTTGAACCCGGCGGCGCCGATCAGCAGCTGCTCGGGCTCGATAATAGCGTTGGGCTCATAGAGGCTCAGGAGCGCATAAGCGGCGTGAAGCGTCGCCGCTGAAAGATCGCTCCAGGCGCTTTGCGCCAAGCCAAGCGACGCAAAGACGCTGAGCCCTGCGCCCAGCGCGACCAGATAGTCGGCCCACGACGCGCGCAGCGCGCCGGCCCAGAACCGCCACGGCGCCAGCGCCATCGCGGCGCAGGTCAGCATACCGAGCCCGGCGCCAAGCCAAATGCCGTAGCTTGCCCATGGCGGCGGCCCATGCCCGTCCTGCAGCCCCGGCAACGTGGCGAGCAGGCCTGCAAACAGCGCCGTCTGGGCGGCGAGCCACAGCCACCAAGGGTGCGCGCGGGCGGCGTGGAACCAGCCCGTGGGCGTGATGCGCCCGCGCGCCAATCCCATCAGCAGAAAAATCACGGCGCCGAAGGTTGCGGCATAGGCCGCGTGCTTCAGCGCCGTGTTGAACAGCGCCCAGGCGGGGGCGGACTGGGCGCCCACGGCAAGCGGAAAAGAG
>CAZNTI010000466.1:0-1953 GCA_964575885.1 uncultured Terricaulis sp. | reverse complement strand
CGGCGCGCCGCCGGCCCCTGGGCGCACGGTCGACGCGCCGCCGCAGGCCGGCGACGCCTATTTCCGCAGCGCTGCGGATCGGATCGGCGCGCTGCCAGCGCCGGACGCGCGGGCCCGCAACGTCATCATCTTCATCGGCGACGGCATGGGCGTCACCACGGTGACCGCCGCGCGCATCTATGCCGGTCAGCGCGCCGGGCGCGACGGCGAGAGCAATCAGCTCACAATGGACACCTTCCCCCACACCGCTCTGTCGCGCACCTACGGCGCCGACGCGCAAGTCTCGGACAGCGCCCCGACCGCGACCGCGCTGGTGGCCGGCGTCAAGACCGACAACGGCGTGATCGGGCTCACCGCTGCAGCCACCCCCGAACAATGCGAAGGCGCGGCCCAGCACAATGCGCAGTCGCTGTTTGAAATCGCCGAGGCGCAAGGGCTCGCCACCGGCATCGTCTCGACCGCGCGCATCACGCACGCCACGCCCGCGGCGGCCTACGCCCACACCCCCAATCGCGATTGGGAAAACGACGCGGAAGCCGCGCGCACCGGCGCCGGAGACTGTATCGACATCGCCCGGCAATTGCTGGAATGGCCGGCAGGGGACGGCTTCGAGATTGCACTCGGCGGCGGCCGCAGCAATTTCCTGCCCAACACTATGACCGATCCCGAGGACGCTAATGCGCGCGGCGCGCGCGCCGATGGCCGCAACCTCGCCGAGGAATGGGCCGCCCGCCCGGGCCGCGTTTATGCGTGGAACGCAGAACAGCTTGCGGCCGCGCCCGCCGACGCGCGCGTGCTTGGCCTCTTCTCGCGCAGCCACATGGCCTACGAGAATGATCGCAGCGCCGATCCGGGCGGCGAGCCCTCGATCGCGGAGATGACGGCGGCGGCGATCCGGCGGCTGTCGCAGGACAATGACGGCTACGTGCTGATGGTGGAGGGCGGGCGCATCGACCACGCCCACCATGCGGGTCTGGCAGGGCAGGCGCTGTCAGAGGCGGTGGCCTTCGATGAAGCGGTGCGCACCGCGCTCGAGATGACCAGCCGCGAAGATACATTGATCATCGTCACCGCCGACCACAGCCATGTGTTCACGATGGCGGGCTACCCGCAGCGCGGCAATCCGATCCTCGGGCTGGCGGCCACCGAACGGGGCCCGCTGCTGGCCCAGGACGGGCGACCCTACACCACGCTTGGATACATGAACGGGCCGGGCTCGGTGTTCCGGGTTGAAGAAGGAAGCGCGCCGGCCCCGGTGCTGCGCCCGGATCTGACCGGGGAGAATACGCAAAGCCCCGGCTTCCGCGCCCAAGCGCTGGCGCCGCTGGCGTCGGAGACGCATGGCGGCGAGGATGTGGCGATCTACGCGTGGGGCCCAGGCGATGACGCCGTGGCCGGCACCTTGGAGCAGAACACTGTGTTCCACATCATGGCGCGGGCGCTGGGTTTCGCGTGGCGCTAAGCGCAACGGCGCAGCGCCCACGAGCGCTGCGCCGTCGCCGTCGGCTTAAGGACGCGGGATCGAGGCCAGCCGGCGCCATACCTGGCTCTGACAGAAAGGGCCGGCGCAGCCGCGCAAGTGCAGGACATCGCCATCGGGCCGGATCGAGCCATTATAGGTGCGTCCGTCTTCGGGGTTGAGCAAACGGCCGTCGCGCCAGGCGCCGTCGCGCCAGACCAGACCGCGGATCATCAGCTCGCCGACATCGAGATGCGCCATGCCGGCTTCGTTCCAGACCCAAACCAGACGCCCGCACGTGGTGGCTGGATTTTCGGCGCAGGCTTCGAAGCGCACCACCGCGCCCAGCCCGGGCGTGGCCCAGTCGCCGCGCAGCGGCGTTTGCGACTGCGCGGGGGGCGCGGCGGTCAGGCACAGCGCGAACGCCGCCACCGCGGCGGCGGAAATCGCGCCGCGCGTCTCGCATCTGAACCTGTTCCAGCGCACGCCACCGT
>CAZNTI010000465.1:0-1955 GCA_964575885.1 uncultured Terricaulis sp. | reverse complement strand
GCGGCGTTCGCAGCGGCCAGTTCTGATTTCACCGCGCTCGATCTGCACGCGGATTTTCCCGCGTACCGTCGCGGCCGCAGCCTGCAGATGACGCCGCGCCGCACCGGCTGCGACGGCTTCTTCGTTGCAGCGCTGACAAGGGCCGTTTAAGGGGCTCTCAGCTCAGTTCGTCGAACAGACTCGGCTCTTCGGCGCGCCAGCCCTCGATCATCAGCATGCGCAATTTGGTGGCGATGCCGCCATTTGCGGAAAAGCCCACCAGCTTGTCATTGGCGCCGACCACGCGGTGGCACGGCACGATGATCGCGAACGGGTTGCGCCCGAGCGCCTGGCCAACGGCGCGCGCGGCGCTGGCGTCGCCGATGGCGCGGGCGATTTCGCCATAGGTGCGGGTCTGCCCGGGTGCGATCGCGCGCGTCGTCTCGTAGACGCGGGCATGGAACGGCGGCGCCCGGCTCATGTCGAGCGAGACCGCGCGCAGGGTTTTCTTTTCGCCGGTGAGCAGCGCCTGGATGTCGGCGACGGCGCGCGCGATCGGCTTGGTCGGTTCGGTTTCTTCCGCGTTAGGACAATGCCGCAAAAGCCGGGTGCGGGTAGCGCTCGGGGTTTTCTCGGGCAGCTGAACGCCGATCACGCCGCGCGAGCCCCAGGCGATCCCGCAACGGCCGATGGCGGTGTCGAACAGGGTGTAGGCGTACATGGGCTTGGCGGTCTCAAATTTGTTGCGGTTGTGACTTGAAGAGGCCGAGTCGCGGAACTAGAACATAAAGTGAACATGAGTCCGCGTCCAGAGATTTCCCAAACCGCGTCTTCTCCACAGCGCGCAACGCCTATTGCCGCGATGGCCGGCCAGCCGCTGCACGAGATATGCCCGGCTGGGCCCGGCGCGGAGACGGCAAGTCTGGGCTTTGCGCTGGGGCTCGCGGCGAGCTGGGCAGGGCAGGCCGGGGTGTTCTTGGCCGGCGAGGCCGGGGCCTTCGCCGAGATCGGTGCGCCCTATCCCCCGGGGCTCGGCGCGTTCGGCCTCGATCACCGGCGCCTCATCGTCATTGCCGCGCCCAAGCGTGAGCAGGCGCTGTGGGCCGCCGAGCAGGCGCTCGCCGCGCCGGGCGCTGTGGTGGTGTGTGCGCTGTCGGGGCGTGGCAAGCCGCTGCCGCTTAAAGCCACGCGCCGGCTGTTGCTGTTCGCAGAAAAGAGCGGCGCGCGTTGCCTGCTGTTGCGCCCGCAAGCGGAAGCTAGCGCAGCGTGGACGCGCTGGCGCGTGGCGCCGGCGGCAAGCCTCGCGCCTGCGCGCGAACTGGGAGCGCCGGCGTTCGAACTGGAACTTGTGCGCAATCGCGCCGGCCCCGCCGGCGCGCGCTTTGTCGTGGAATGGGATGGCGATGCACGACGTTTCGCAGAACGCGACCTGGGCTGCGCTTTATCTGCCGCGTCTGCAGACGGACCGCTTGATCCGTTGCGGGCGCGCGGCTGAAGAGGCGCCGCTGGCGGTTTACGCCAAGGCGAAGAACGCGTTCGCGCTGACCGGCGTGAATGCGCCCGCCACAGCGTTGGGCCTGCACGAGGGCCAGGCGCTGGCGGATGCGCGCGCCATCTATCCCAAGCTTGCCGTGGTCGAGGCTGAGCCTGACCGGGACGCGCGCGCGCTGGATGATATCGCGGCGTGGTGCGAGCGTTTCACCCCGATTGTCGTGCTCGATGCGCCGGACGGTTTGTTTCTCGACATCAGCGGCTGCGGGCATCTGTTCGGCGGCGACGACGCGCTGCGCGACGAGATCGTCGCGCGCCTCGCCGCGCAAGGCTTTGCATGCCGTGCGGCGCTCGCGGAAACGCCGGGCGCGGCGTGGGCGCTGGCAAGGTATGGCGCTGCCTACCCTCAAGGGGACGGGAAATTGGCGCCTCTTCCCATCGAAGCCCTGCGCCTCGACGCCGACGCCGCCGCTTTGCTGCGCCGG
>CAZNTI010000464.1:0-1956 GCA_964575885.1 uncultured Terricaulis sp. | reverse complement strand
AACCGGCGTGATCGCCGGCGGCGTCATCACCACTTTCCTCGATCACCTGTGCGGCACCGCCGCCGTGGCGGCGATGTCGTCGCCGACCACTGTCGCCACCATCGATATCCGCATCGACTACATGCGCCCCGCCGCACCGGGACGCGACGTGCTGGCGGAAGCGCATTGCTACAAGCTGGGCCGCAACGTCGCCTTCGTGCGGGCGGTGGCCTACGAGGACAGCCCTGACAATCCCATCGCGCACGCGACCGGAGCGTTCATGGTCAACTCCAGCTCCGGGCGTAAGGTCGGGGCCAATCTGAAGAAGCGGAAGCCGTGAACGTGGCCGCAACCCCAAATGATCGCCTCGCTGAGGCATTGGCGCGCATCCCCTACGCGACCTTTCTCGGCGTGCGCGCCGAACTGAAGGGAGACGAGCTTACTTTGGTGCTGCCGTTCAACGATCACCTTGTCGGCAACCCGATGCTGCCGGCGCTGCATGGCGGCGTCGTCGGTGCGCTGATGGAACTGACCGCGATTACCCAGCTCGCCATCGCCAGCAAGAGCGACCGCTTCGCCAAGAGCATCGATATCAATATCGAATATCTGCGCTCCGGACGCCCGCTCGACACCTATGCGCGAGCCCGCATCGTCAAGATCGGGCGCCGCATCGCCAATGTGCAGGCAAGCGCGTGGCAACAGGAGCGCGATCAGCCGATCGCCAGCCTGCACGGCCACTTCCTGGTGGCCGACGAGGCGGGGTAACTCAGTTCAGCACCCCGAACAAAAACAGCAGGATGATGATGGGGAGCGGGATGCCGATGACCCAGAGGATGCATCCCTTGCCAAGTTCTTCCACGGTGCATTCTCCTTAGGCGCGCGGGCTCTGGTAAGGCGCGCCATAGCGCGGACGCGCTTCCCATTTCGGATGATGGGCGCCGAGCCAGCCGCCAGCGACGGCGCCGCAGAAGCCGAGCGCCAGCGCGCCGGCCGTCCACCACGCCAGCGCCGAAAGCGCGACGGCGCCGTCGGTCGCGGCGCTCAGCTCACCGATCGTATCCGCCGCCCCGGCGTCAAGCGCATCGCCCCCGGCGACGGCGCCAGCGGTAAGCGCCGCAAGGACGACTGCGCTGGTTGTCGCCAGCGCCCACACCATGGCGCCGCTCAACAGCCCGCCGAAATGATCCGGGTAGCGCGCCGAGCGCGCGGCGACGTATGCGCCTGCTTGAAACGCAATGAATTGCGCGAACATCACATACAGCCCGGCCCCAAGGCTCAAGCTCTCGTCTTGAGTGTTGAAGGCGACGGGATCGAACGCGGCCGCGCCGATGGCGACACCCAGCACGTTCAACGCAAAGCCTACGGCGATCGCGGCCACTGCGCCTGCGATGACGCTTGGCCAATCGACCAGCGAATGCGCGTAGTGCCTGCCTTCGATCGCGTAGTCTGGATCGAACCTGTAAGCGACCATGGGTTCCCTCTTCCGGAAGCGCAAACGCCTCAGGAATGGAGCGGTTCCCGCGCTAGACAGCTTTGCTGCGTGTCAGCGCCGCGAAGTCGTGCATCAATTGTTCGCACATCGCCGCGGGCTTGAAGCTCATCCCGGCGATTTCGCGGATGGGCGTGATCTCGGCCGCCGAGCCGGTGAGGAAGGCTTCCGTAAACGTCGCAAGCTCGTTGGGGAACATCGCACGCTCCACCACCTCGATCCCACGCTGTTTCGCCAGTCCGATCACGGTGCGGCGGGTGATGCCGTCGAGAAAGCAATCCGGCGTCGGGGTATGAATGACGCCGTCGCGCACGAAGAAGATATTGGCGCCCGTCGCCTCGGCGATCTGGCCGCGCCAATCGAACATCAGCGCATCGTTGAAACCGGCGTCTTCGGCGGCGTGCTTGGACAGCGTGCAGATCATGTAGAGCCCTGCCGCCTTCGAATTCGCCGGCGCGGTGTCGGGCGCGGGCCTGCGCCATGGCGCG
>CAZNTI010000463.1:0-1957 GCA_964575885.1 uncultured Terricaulis sp. | reverse complement strand
CGGAGGGCGGCGCCGCGCCCAAGGTCAAAGGCGTCAGCGCCAAGGCATGGGAGGCGCTGGTCGCGCACTACGGTGCGCTCAGGGAGGCAATCGCTGGGCTAAGGGCGGCCGCTGCGCAGGCGCCGGGCGAGGACTATCTCGACCTCGGCCGCATCGATGGCGTGGGCCCGGTTGCGGCCGATCATCTCGTCGATTTCTTCGCCGAGCCGCACAACACACAAGCGCTGGAGCGGTTGCTTGCAGAGGTGCGCGTCAAGGATCAGCCGCGCGCTGCGACGAAGAGCGATGTCGCAGGCCTCACCATCGTGTTCACCGGTGCGCTGGAGAAAATGACCCGCGACGAAGCCAAGGCGCGCGCCACGGCCTTGGGGGCGAAGGTGTCTGGCAGCGTCTCGAAGAAGACCGATCTGGTGGTTGCCGGACCCGGCGCGGGTACCAAGCTTGCCGAGGCCGAGGCGCTGGGCGTGAAAGTGATCGACGAAGACGCCTGGATCGCGTTGAGCCGCTAGCGCCGTCAGCCAAACCGCGACGCCGCCAGATAGGCCGCGCCGGCGGCGGCGGCGCTGGCGAACGTGCCCCAAGCCATGTCGATCAGCGTCATCCGCACGTCCCACACTTTCAGCGTCGCGTGATTGGAGAGGTCATAGGTCGCGTAGGCGACAAAGCCGAGCGCTGCGCCGGCAAACACGGCCTGGGTCAGGCTTTGCTTTTCAAGCGCCGGCGCCACCGCGAAAAACACCAGACCGCTTACGTAGATCAGATAAAACGCCAGCGCCGGCCAGACGCGCACGCCGTCCAGCAGGATTTCGCCGATCAGCGGCCGATACAGTCGCGGCGCCGCTTGGCTCAGCCACAGCGCGTCAAGCACGCCGAACGCGAGAGCGGCGGTGATCCAGGCGATAGCGTAAGTCATGCACAGACTACGCACGAACGACGATACGGTTCACCGACCGCCACTCTTGATGTCTTGGCCCCGCTTTCCGCCAAGCTCGGTGAGTGCGGCAGCCGCGGCCGCCAGGATGTACACGAACAGCACCAGGCCCGCGTCCAGTGGGCCGACCGGCCCTGCTTCGGCGGGCATTGTCACCGAAACGATCTGCAGCGCGGTCAGAAACGCAATAAAGCCGGCCGCCGGCCATGCCGCGAGTCCAAGGTGCTTGCGGCTGCCGGCCCATAGCGCCCCGCACGCCGCAAGCAGGCCCATTTCCGCGATCTGCTCGGGCACGGGATAATTCCAAAGCCCGAGGCCGACTTTGTCGCCGCCGAACCAGAGCTCAAGATCGGGCCTGTGTACGATAAGATCGAGCAGCCAGTGCGAAAACACCACCGCGCCGATGATTGCGCTGGTGCGCCAGGAACCCCCCGGAACAAGCCTGACGATCGCCACCGCGGCCAGCGACCAAAGCAGCGCCGCCGGCAGCGAGTGCGTCCAGGGCATGTATTCCAACACGAAGGTTGAGCCCGGCAGCGCAGGGTCGACACTGGCGCGCTCGACGCCCGCCGCGATCAGCACGCTCCAGCCGATGTCGACCAACTGACACGCGCCCGCGAGCGCCCAAAGCGGCGCTTTAGGTGCGATCGCCTTGGCCGCGAATGCGGCGGCGTAGTGCCCGACGAACATGCTAAATCCCCCCGGTGCTGGTATCAGATCGCCGCGGTCGCGTCCTCCAGCCACGCCTTAGCTTCGCCGTCGAGCTGCGGGCCGATCTCGGCGGCGACGCGCGCGTGATAGGCGTTCACCCAGGCGATCTCATCCTTGGTGAGGAGCTTCTTCACGATCAGCTCGCGCGCGATCGGCGCGAGCGTCAGCGTTTCGAAGCCCAGCATCGGGCGTTCGCCGCCGGCTATGTCAGCGGCGGGCGTCACCACTTGCAGGTTCTCGATGCGGATGCCGTAGCCGCCGGTTTTGTAATAGCCGGGCTCGTTCGACACGATCATGCCCGGCTCCAGCGGCTGG
>CAZNTI010000462.1:0-1962 GCA_964575885.1 uncultured Terricaulis sp. | reverse complement strand
GCCAGAAGATCACCGACGATCACGTCAAAAAAGTGGATGAGGCGCTGCGCCACAAGGAAGAGGAGATCATGCAGGTCTAGGCCGTTGGCATGGCTTGGGCGGCCCAACCGCTGCGCTATGCCGATCTGACCTTTGATCCGGGCGAATGACTGCCGCCGATCCCACCTCCGCGCCTGCGCCACATCACGTCGCCATCGTCATGGACGGCAATGGCCGATGGGCTCGTCAGCGCGGACGCCCGCGCACCTTCGGGCATGCAGAGGGGGTGGAGGCGCTGCGCCGCACCGTGGAAGCGGCCGGCGAACTGGGTGTGCAATACCTCACCGTGTTCGGCTTCTCGACCGAGAATTGGCGCCGCCCCGCCGAGGAAGTGAACGCCCTGTTCGATTTGCTGCGCCTCTACGTAGCGCGCGATCTCGATCGCCTGGCCTCAGAGGGGGTGCGCGTTCGCGTCATCGGTTCGCGCGCGGGCTTGCAGGCTGATCTAATCGAAATCATCGAGCGGGCCGAGCAAAGCACCCTGCAAAACGCCAAGCAGAATCTCACCATCGCCTTCAACTACGGCGGTCAGGACGAGATTGTTCGCGCCGCACGCCGCATCGCGGAGGACGTGGCCTCCGGCGCCCTGGCGGCGGAGGCCATCGACGTGCAGCGCTTCGAGACCTACCTCGACACCGCCGGGCTGCCCGCGCCGGACCTCCTCATTCGCACTTCAGGCGAGTATCGGCTTTCCAATTTTATGTTGTGGCAGTCGGCTTACGCCGAACTCGTCTTTCTCGACGTGCTGTGGCCCGACTTCGGCCGTGATGCGCTTGAGCAGGCGATCGCCGTGTTCCAGCGTCGGGAACGGCGTTTCGGGAGAGTGGACGCTGAGCCCAAATGAGCTCCCGAGTGAGGTTCGCGAGCGTGCCGAACGCCGCGATTGGTCCGATCTTGGGCCGCGCATCGCATCGAGCTTGGTATTGGCGGGGCTTGGCGTCACCGCAGCGATCTATGGCGGACCGTGGCTGGCGGCGGCGTGCGGCGCCGCCGTTGTGGCGATGAGCTACGAATGGGCGCGGATGAGCGAGCCCGAAGCGCTGGCGCCGGCTTTTGTGTTCGCGCTCGCGGGTTCGCTGGGCGCAGTGATGTTCGCAAGCTGGCAGCGGCTGGACCTCGGCGCGGGTTGGCTGGTGTTGTGCGCTGCAGCGTCAGCGGCGCGACGCCGCTCGCTCGGCGGGGTGATCGAGACCGGCGGCGGGGCCATCTATATCGGCTTGCCCACGGCGGTCTTTCTGTGGTTGCGCGACCGCGCGCCGGAGGGGCTCGAAACGATCCTGGCGCTGTTTACGATCATCTGGACCACCGACGTGTTCGCGTATTTCGGCGGCAAGCTGATTGGGGGACCGAAGCTTGCGGCCTGGATATCGCCGAACAAGACCTGGTCGGGCGCGGGCATGGGCGTGGTCGCGGGCGCTGCGGCAGGCTATGGCTGCGGGGTTCTCTACCATGTTGACGCCGAGCTGCGCGTGGCATGGGTGTTGGTGGGCGCGCTGATCGCGTTCACCGGGCTGATGGGCGATTTGTTCGAATCCATGCTCAAACGGCGCTTCGGCGTGAAGGACGCAAGCCGGCTGATTCCCGGCCATGGCGGCGTCTTGGACCGCATAGACGGGCTCATGGCCGCGACGCTATTGACGGGCGCGGCAATGGTGTTTGGGCCGCGCGCCACCGCGGTGCTGTTCGGGTCGGGGCTATGAGCCGCTCGCTTACAGTCCTGGGCGTCACCGGCTCGGTGGGGCGCTCCACGGTCGATGTCATCGAGCAGTTGCGTCGCGGCGGCGCGCACCTGCCGGTCGAAGCGGTCACCGCTGGGTCCAATATTGCAGGCCTGGCGGAGGCGTGCCGGCGCCTCCAGCCCAAGTTTGCCGCAGTGGCCGATCCCCACCTGCTGGAGGCTGCGCGCGCGGCGCTCAGCGGCCT
>CAZNTI010000461.1:0-1963 GCA_964575885.1 uncultured Terricaulis sp. | reverse complement strand
GTGGCGCTGCACGGCATGAACGATTATGGCGGCGCTTTCACGCTGCCGGGACCGTGGTTTGCCGAGCGCGGCGTCGCCGTTTACGCCTACGACGCGCGCGGATTTGGGCGCTCGCCCAGGCGCGGCGTGTGGGGCGGCGAGCGGCTTTTGACCGAAGATGCGCGCACGGCCATTGCGGCGGCGCGGCGCGCCCACCCGGAGGCGCTCATCGCGGTGGTGGGCGATTCCATGGGCGCGGCCACCGCCATCGCCACCTTCGGCGCTGAACAGGCCCCGGAGATCGATCGCCTCGTGCTGGTAGCGCCGGCGGTGTGGGGCTGGTCGACGCTGCCGGACCATTACGCGCTGACGCTTTGGGTCGGCGCGCACACCTTTCCCTGGCGCGCGGTGACGCCGCCGGTCCGCGTGGCGCGCCGCATTCGCGCGTCCGACAACGACGAAGAGCTGCGCCGGGTCGGGCGTGACGCCAACATGCTGTGGAGCACGCGCATCGACGCCGTTTACGGTCTGGTGAATCTGATGGAGCGCGCCGCCGAGCGCTCCTCCGGCCTCGACGGCGACGTCCTGTTTCTCTACGGCGCCAACGATCAGATCATCCCGCGCGTTTCCGCGCTTGCCGCAGCGCGGCGGCTGCCGCAGACGGCGCGCACCGCGTATTATCCCAACGGCTATCATTGGCTTTTGCGCGATCAGCAGCGCGCCGTGGTTTACGAAGACATAATCGCTTTCCTGAGAGACGCGAACGCACCTCTGCCGTCCGGGGCCGAGCCGATCGGCGAGGCCATCCAAGCAAACAATTAACGCCGTGGCGCTAACGTTGCGCCGCTATGGCGGCAGCGCTTAAGACCCTGTTCGGCAAACAGAACCTGGCTCTTGCGGGGGCGCGTTTGCGCGCCTGGTGGGAGGGTGCGGGCTTCGATGAAGCGGCCGTGCTGGCCGCCATGGAAGCCAAGGCCGCCAACGCCGCTCTGCAGGGCGCCGACGATGCGCTGTTCGATGCGCCGGCGTTCGAGCCGCCGTCGCGGCTGGCGGCGCTTGAATTGATTTGGGGCGCGGGGCGGGTTCGCCCGGCCTACGGCGTCGCCGACAGTTTCGATCCTGCGCCGCTCCGTCTTGGCGCCGATGGCGTACTGGCTGTGCTTGGCCCCGGCGCGCTTGCGCCGCTGGCGGCAGTCGCCGCCGCCCATCCCGGCAGAATCGACGCGTTTGAATGGCGGGAGGAAATGCTCGAGTCGCTGCGGCACGGACTGGCGGCTGCGGGCCTCGGCGCGCGCGTCGCGCTCGCCCGCGTTGACCTTGAAGCGCACGTGTTTGCGCCCGCCACGTACGATGCGCTGCTGAGCATCGACGACTTCACCTATTGCAGCTACCCACCGCACCTGGCGCAGCAGATCGCCAAAAGCCTTAAGCCGGGCGGACGCGCGGTTATCGAGGCGTATGTCGGTTTCAAGTGCGCCGAACTGGCCACCGCGTTTGCATCGTCGTTCGCGGAGCCACAGATCCGACCGCATGGCGACCTGCTGAGCTTCTTCACCGACACCGGCCTCGCCATCGAGGCCGATGAAGATTTGACCGAGCCGTTCCTGGATGCGGCCCGCAGCGCATTCAGGCGTTTGAGCGAGCAATTGGGCGCATCGGAAGGGCTGGACGTGCTGGCCGCGCGCGAACTCGCGTGGGAAGCGGAGGCTTGGCGCATGCGTATCCGGCTGTTGACGCAACGCCGTCTTGAACGGCGCCGCTTCATGCTCGCGAAGCCGAGCGAGGCTCAGGCCGGGAAGGCGAACGCGCCGGCGGCGTGAATCTCGACGGCCGCCGTCTCGCTCAACGGCGTGCGCGGCGGCGCGAGCGCACGCCAAACCACGCCTTCCGCTTCTATCCTCACCAGATCGTGGGCGCCGTGCGGGCGCACATCGAGCACGCGGGCGCCGGCGCCTGGCGCGAGCCGCAGCGCCTCGGCGCGCAC
>CAZNTI010000460.1:0-1969 GCA_964575885.1 uncultured Terricaulis sp. | reverse complement strand
ATTGCGGCGAAGAAGCCCATCCGCAGACGCAAGGATTCTTCGACACCGTGAAGCGTTTCTTCGACGCCAGCGTCGACCCGCCGGCGCGATAATGTCGGGCGCAGCGTGCTGCGCGCGGCGACGACATGGGCTATTGAGCGCGACTGTCTGGCGTCAACGCCGGGCTTAAGCATGCGCTGGAGGTTTGCACGTGGACTACCCCCCGCCTTGGCGTCATGTGACGGCCCCAGGCGCGGCGGCGCCGATCATGGCGGCGCATCCGTTTGCGCACCTGTTGACCGCCCAACAGGGCCTCTGCGCGACGCGACTGCCTTTCATTGCGGAGTGCGAAGGCGACCAGCCGCTACGCCTGCGCGCGCATCTCAACCGGCAAAACCCGCAAGCGGCGGCCCTGGACGGCGCTCAGGCGCTCGTCGTGTTTTCCGGGCCCTCGACCTACGTGTCGCCACACTGGCGCATCGCGAACACCAGAGCCGGCACCTACGACTATGAGGAGGTGCAGGTCCGAGGTGCGGTTCGCATCGTTGACGACATCGATTTCTTCAGGCATTTGATTGACGACCTTTCTCGCCTCATCGAGCCGCAATACGCCGAGGTCGGCGACTATCCGATCTGGCAGACGTCGATGGCGCCTGCCGGCTACATTGAACGCCTCTACCCGCACATCGTCGCCTTTGTGATTGAGGTCGAGGCCGTTCGCACGGTCGCCAAGCTGCACCAGCAATTCCCCGAGGAGGATCGGAGATCGATCGCCGACCATCTCTCGCGTTCCCATCGCGATGACGCCCGCGCCATCGCTGCGAAAATACGCAAGCTGGAGCCCAGATGAACGCCGCAGAACCGAGTCCACTGCCGGTCAAGCTCGATGAAAAGTTCGCGCTTATCTCCGATCACTGGAACCCACGCATCGTGGCGCGCTACAACGGCAACGAGGTGCGGCTGGTCAAGGTGCTTGGCGATTTCACGTGGCACAGCCATGCCGACACCGACGAGCTTTTTCTGGTGGTCGCCGGCGACCTGCAGATGGAATTTCGCGATCGCACCGCACAACTCGGCCCGGGCGAGATGATCGTGGTGCCGCGCGGCGTCGAGCACCGCCCGCGCGCCGAGCGTGAATGCCTGCTGCTGGTGCTCGACCGCGAGGGCGAGCCCAACACCGGTATCGCACCCTCCCACTTGAGCCGCGCCCAGCTGGAAACGCTTTAAAATGGCGCTCGCAATCGCTATCGCCGGGGCGGCGGGCCGTATGGGCCGCGCGCTTTTGCGCGCCGCTTCCGAAGATCACCGCTTCCGCGTCGTGGGCGGGGCCGAACGTCCGGACGGGCAATTCCTGGGCGTCGACCTCGGCGCGCTCGCGGGCCTGCCGCCGCTTTCGGTGGCGCTTGTCGACGCCGCCGACCGCGCAGCGCGCGAAGCCGAAGTATGGCTGGACTTTACCGCCCCGGCAGCCACGCTCGATGCGCTCGACGCGATCGTCGGGACGCCGGCGCGCGCTGCTATCGTGGGCACCACGGGGCTGACACCAGCGCAGGAAGCAGCGGTCGCCGAACATGGCAAGCGCATCGCCATCGTCCGCTCCGGAAACTTCAGCCTCGGGGTCACGCTGCTTGCTGCGCTGGTCGAACAGGCCGCCGGCAAGCTCGGCCCCGATTGGGATATCGAGATCACCGAGGCGCACCATCGCCGCAAACTCGATGCGCCATCCGGCACGGCGTTGCTGCTTGGCGAGGCCGCGGCGGCCGGACGCGGCGCCCTGCTCCCGGAGCTGAGGCTTCGCCCCCACGACGGCGTAGCTGGCGAACGCAAGCCGGGGGCCATCGGGTTCTCGGTCATTCGCGGCGGCGGCATCGTCGGCGCGCTCGACGTGCGCTTTGCGGCCGAGCGCGAGGTGTTAACGCTGTCGCATCAGGCTTTGGACCGCGCGGTGTTCGCCGACGGCGCGCTGGCGGCGGCGCTGTGGGCGGCCGAC
>CAZNTI010000459.1:0-1978 GCA_964575885.1 uncultured Terricaulis sp. | reverse complement strand
GGCGCCGCCATCGACTATGAACTGAAGCACGGGCGCGATCTGCCGTACGTCAAGGTCGACAAGGCCCAGCTGGAACGGGTTATCGTCAACCTCGCGACCAACGCCCGCGATGCAATGACCCCGCCCGGCGCGCCGGCCGCGAAAGGCGGCAAGCTCGTCATCCGCACCGCGCGCGTCGACGCGGCGCACGTGCGCGGCCTGGGTCACACGCCGATCGAGGACGGCGAGTACGCGATGATCGAGGTCGAGGACACCGGCTCAGGCATCAAGCCGGAGCATGCCGCCAAGATATTCCGTCCCTATCACTCCACCAAAGAGGCCGGCAAAGGCACCGGCCTGGGACTGGCGACGTCCTACGGCATCATCAAGCAATCGGGGGGATACATCTTCTTCGCCACCAAGCTTGGCGTGGGCACCGCATTCCGCATCTTCCTGCCCGCCTATCAGCCGACGGCCGAGGAGCTTGAGGGTCTGGCGGAGAAAGCGCGCCAACTGCTCACCCCGCCGACCAAGGACGTCTCGGGGCGCGGGCGCATATTGTTCGTCGAGGACATGGACCCGGCGCGGCGCGCCACCGTGCGCAACCTCCGTGAGTGCGGCTACGAGGTCGAAGAGGCAGGCAACGGCGAAGAGGCGCTCAACATCCTGCGCGGAAAGCCCGGCAGTTTCGATATCATCATCTCGGACTATTCGATGCCGATCATGACCGGGGCCGAGATGCTGGAGGAGGCCGAACCCGGCATGATCGGCGATGCAAAAGTGCTTTTCCTCTCAGGCTACGCGCCGGAGAACCTGTCCGACCTGCTGGAGCGCTACCCGGTCGACTACATGTCGAAGCCGGTCACTATGGAGCAGCTGGTGGCGCGCGTTAAGGAATTGCTGGGGGCAGGTTAAGCGCGCCGCCGGGCCGCCAGAATCACCAGCGTCTCGCTGGGCGGATAGACGACGACGCCGCCGTCGGCGTTGGTCACCAGCACCATATTGGCGTGCGCAGGCGCGGGCGCGGCCGGGCGCGACAGCACCGCGGTCTTCACCCGGAATGCGGCGAAGCCTTCCAGGGTTGCAGGATGGCCCCCGCGGGGCGGCAGGGGCGCGAGCGACGATGCCATGACCCGTTCCTATCAGCTTCCCCTTGGTTTTTCATTTAAGCCCGGAGGCTGGGGATAAGAAAGGGGCTTGTGGGTCGGGTGACGAGCGCTTGGGAGCCGGAGGCGACATCGGCGGCCTGATTTTATCCACAGGCATTGTTCTGCTTGCGTTCCGGAACAAACGTGGTACAAATGATTCCTGACGCGGCGGGTGGTCCAGGCTGCGGACTCGACCTAGACGGAGCGCATGCGCCATGGCCAACCTGAAGCTTGTTGAGAAAGACATGGACACCGACAAGCAGAAGGCGCTCGCCGCCGCCCTGACCCAGATCGATCGCGCCTTCGGTAAAGGCTCGGTTATGCGGCTTGGCGAAAAGCCGGTGGTCGAGATCGAGTCGATTTCCACCGGCTCGCTGTCTCTGGATGTGGCGCTCGGCATTGGCGGCTTGCCGCGCGGGCGCATCGTCGAAATTTACGGCCCTGAAAGTTCGGGCAAAACCACGCTGGCTCTGCATTGCATAGCCGAGGCGCAAAAGTCCGGCGGCGTCTGCGCTTTCGTAGACGCCGAGCATGCGCTCGATCCGATCTACGCCCGCAAGCTTGGCGTCGATCTCGACGATCTGCTGGTGTCGCAGCCCGACACTGGCGAGCAGGCGTTGGAAATCACCGACACGCTGGTGCGCTCAGGCGCCATCGACGTGTTGGTCGTGGACTCGGTGGCCGCACTCACCCCGCGCGCCGAGATCGAAGGCGAGATGGGCGACCAATTGCCAGGTTTGCAAGCGCGGCTGATGAGTCAGGCGCTGCGCAAGCTGACCGCCTCGATCAATAAGTCGAAAACGCTGGTGATCTTCATCAATCAGATCCGGATGAAGATCGGGGTCATGTAC
>CAZNTI010000458.1:0-1982 GCA_964575885.1 uncultured Terricaulis sp. | reverse complement strand
GGCGCCGGCGCCTGCAAGGCAATGGCGGCAGGCGCCGCCGCCAACGCCAGCGGCGCGCCGACCGCGCACCAAAGTGCGGCGCCTTTCGCCAGCACCAACAATTCCAGCGGCGCCGGCGAAATCAGCATCTGATCGAGCGACCCGTCCTCCAGGTCGGCCTGGAACAAACGCTCGAGCGTCGCCAGCACCGCCAGCGCCGCCGCGACCCACACCAAAGGCGGCCCGGCGCTTTCAAGAAGCGTCCGCTCCGGCCCCATGGCCAACGGCGCCAGCAATGTGGCGCCGAAGAAGAAGCCCAGCGGGGCCACAGCGCCGCCGCCGGCCCACATGGCCGCGAAGTCGCGCCGAAACGTCGCCCAAAACGCGCTCAATCGCCGACCCTCAGGCTTAACGCGGGTGCGCAACCCAACAACGGCTCGTGCACCGCGGCGAGCGCCAACCCCCCCCGCGCCCTATGGCTCTGGATCAGTTGCGCCAACACCGCACGGCCCTCTTCGTCGAGGCCGGCGGCGGGTTCGTCGAGGAGCCAGATGGGACGCGGCGCAATCAAGAGCCGCGCCAGCGCCAGCCGCCGCGCCTGGCCCTGACTCAGCGCTCTTGCTGGCAGCGAGGCATGCCGCTCAAGCCCGAGCCGCGCGAGCGTCGCGGCCTCGCTCGGCGCTCCGCCCAGCAAACCCGCCCAATAGCGCAGGTGCGCGTCGACGCTGGCGGCTGGCTTCAACCCGTTCGCGTGTCCGATGTAGTGCAAGGCAAGCGCGGGCTCGCTGACGCCGGCAAATCGGACCACCCCGGCGCTCGGCCTTAGAAACCCCGCCAGCGCCCGCAGCAGGCTGGTTTTCCCGGCGCCGTTGCGCCCGCCTATTTCCACGTAGTCGCCAGGCGCCGCCGCAAAGCTGAGATCGCGGATCAGCACGCGCTCCCCGCGCACCAATGTCAGAGCTTCAACGACAAGGTTCGTCGTGTCTTGGAAAGGGCTGCGCTCGCTCATAATCCCGCCCCGGTTCTAGAAAGGGTTGCGCCGAAGGCCAAGGCGGGCTTGGTGCGGCATTGGGAGGTGCGGCGATGCAGCGGATTTTTCTAGCGCTGGCGGTGGCCGGCGCGCTTGGCGCTTGCGGCCAGCAAGCCGCCATGGTCGCCACCGAAGAGGCGGCCGCGCCGGTCGAAGCCTATGGCGGCATGGAGATGGCGCAGGGACGCGCCCAGAGCGCCGATATGGCGGAGTCCGCGCCTGCCGCGGCCGACGCGGTGCAAACCCAGCCGAGCCAGCCGTCCGGGCCCGCGCCGGTGCTTTACCTCGCTTACTCCTACGCCGTGGGCCTCGAAATCCCCAGCCACCGCCTTGCCGGGGTAATGGACCGCCACGTGCAAGCCTGTCAGCAGGCCGGCCCCCGCCTGTGTCAGCTCATCGGCTCCAACCGCAGCGGCGACCCCGACAGCTATCTTGAGGGTTATGTAGCGCTGCGCGGCGAGCCGGCCTGGCTGCGAACCTTCATGAGCGGGCTCAGCGCCGAGGCCGACCAAGCCGGCGGCGAAATCATCTCTCAAAGCACCAATACCGAGGACCTCACGCGATCCATCGTCGACACCGAGGCGCGCGTGCGCGCGCTGGTGTCTTTGCGCGACCGATTGCAGGAATTGCTGCGCTCACGCCCGGGGAGATTGGCTGATCTGCTCGAAGTCGAGCGCGAGTTGGCGCGGGTTCAAGGCGAACTGGACGCAACGCAGTCCAACCTCGCGGTCATGCGCACGCGGGTGGCTATGTCGGAACTCAGTTTGAACTATCGCTCGGCCCCGCGCTCGGTCGGCAGCGACACTTTCAGGCCATTGCGCGACGCGTTCGCGAACTTCCTCGGCATCATCGTCATCGGCTTCGCGGCGATCATCACCATATTGGCCGGCCTCATCCCGTTTGCGGTGGTGATCGTGCCGATCGTTTGGCTGCTGCTGCGCTGGCGGCGCAAACGCGGCGGGCGCTTCTTTGG
>CAZNTI010000457.1:0-1990 GCA_964575885.1 uncultured Terricaulis sp. | reverse complement strand
CGCTTGTAGCTTCGAGCGCGTAGTCGTGTTGCGCCACCGCAGAAAGCTTGCGCTGCGCGATCTCGACCCCGCGCAGATCGAGGTTGGCTGAGATGTCGGCGCCGGCGAACTTGAGCGCCCCCTCCGCCTTCAGCGGCCCGCACACCGCCCCGCGCACGGTGGCGTTGGCGAGGTCGATGGCGATCGCGGCGGCTTCAAGCCTAGCCCCGGTCAAGCGGATATCGCCGACCACGTTGACCCCCTCCAGCTGCACCGGGCCGCTGGCCAGAAACCCCTCGCTCAGCAGCACCGGACCGCCAAAGCTGGCCCCATGCGCGCGCAAGGCCGCACCTTCGCCCGCCACCAAAGTTGCGTTGCGGCAGTTCAGACTGCCGGCGACGCGCGCGGAATCGAGATTGACGCCGCCCTGCGCGGCAAATTCGTCCACTAGAAACACGCTGCCTTCGATGACGGCGTTGCGCAGGTGCAGCGCGTAGCGGCGCTGTCCGCGCGGGGTCTCGCTTTGGGCGCGTGGCGCTGGCGCGGCAAGCTTGGCCGCCTCCGCGGCGACGTCGCCCCCGATGTGGGCGCCGGACGCCGCGATCCAGGCGCCAGCCTCAGGGTCGGCGGCGGTCAGGCCGCTGATGTCGAAACCGCCGGCCAGCACCATCCCCTTGGCCTGCACCACGCCGACGGCGCTTTGGCGCAGCGACAGCCGCGCTAACCGGGCATGGGTAAGGTTCATCGGTTCGGCGATGCTGCATGCCTCGAGGCTCAGCGCAGGCAAGCCCAGTTCGCCGCCGCAATCGGAGAGGTCGAGCGCGCCCGCAATCGCCGCAGCCTTAATGCGCACCCCGGGGGCCGGCACCGCCCAGCTCTCATCGAGCCGCAGCAGCAATTTGCGCACGAAACCGGCGCGCACCTCTGGCTTGGCCCCGCCAGGTCCCGCCATGGGAGTAAAATCGGCGACTTCGCCCGCGCGGGTTCGCTCCACCACGAAATGCTCGTGCGGCGTGAGATCGTTCGCGTCGAACGCCATTAACTCCCCCGGGCGGCCCCCTCCCTGCGCACCCTTTAAAGCACTCCGGACGCGGGCGCGCGAGTCGGCTTATATGAAGGGGATGTCAAACTCCGCGCCCACTCCCCAAGCGGCTGCAGCCAATAGCAATTTGCCGGAGCTTTCGGTTTCGGAGCTGGCCCAGGCGGTCAAGCGCACGATGGAGCGCGACTTCGACCGGGTGCGCGTGCGCGGTGAGCTCGGCCGAGTCATGATCGCCAAATCCGGCCATCTCTATGTCGACCTAAAGGACGAGAACGCCTCGATCTCCACAGTGATGTGGCGCTCGAACGTCGCCGAACTCACGTTTAAGCCGGAAGAGGGGCTGGAGGTGGTGGCTGAGGGCAGGCTTTCGACCTTTCCCGGCCGCTCACAATACCAGCTGATTGCCGAGCGCATGACGCCGGCCGGCGTCGGCGCGCTGCTGGCGCAGCTGGAGAAACTCAAACAGAAGCTCGCCGCCGAGGGCCTGTTCGCAGCTACGCGCAAGCGCGCGATCCCTTACCTGCCCAACACCATCGGGGTTGTCACCTCACCCACTGGCGCCGTTATCCGCGACATTCTGCATCGTCTGCAGGAGCGGTTTCCGCGCCGCGTGATCTTGTGGCCGGTGCTGGTCCAGGGGCCGGAAGCGGCCGGACAAGTGGCGCGCGCGATTGAGGGCTTCAACGCGCTACGGGGCGCGATGCGCCCCGACGTGCTTATCGTGGCGCGCGGCGGGGGATCCATCGAGGATCTGTGGGCGTTCAACGAGGAGATCGTGGTGCGCGCCGCGGCGGCGAGCGACATCCCCTTGATCAGCGCGGTCGGACACGAGACCGACACTACCCTGATCGACTACGCCGCCGATCTGCGCGCGCCGACGCCGACGGGTGCTGCTGAGAAAGCTGTGCCGGTGCGCGCCGAACTGATTGAGCGCATCGAGGTGCTGGGCGGGCGCCTGAAGGGCGGACT
>CAZNTI010000456.1:0-1990 GCA_964575885.1 uncultured Terricaulis sp. | reverse complement strand
GGGGTTGGGCAGCCCGGACCCCGCCCCGAAACAAACGATGCGCGAGTGCTCCAGGAAGCGCCCGACGATCGATTTGACGCGGATGTTCTCCGACAGCCCCGGAACGCCCGGACGCAGGCAGCAGATGCCGCGCACGACCAGCTCGACCCGTACGCCGGCATTGGAGGCCCGGTAGAGCGCGTCGATGATCTCGGGATGCACGAGCGCATTGAGTTTGGCCCAGATGGCGCCTTGGCGGCCGGCCTTGACGTGATCCACCTCGTCGTCGATCAGCCGCAGCAATGATTCTTTCAAAGACAGCGGCGAAATCGTCAGCTTCTCAAGTTCCAAAGGCGTTGCGTAGCTGGTGACGAAATTGAACAGCCGGCCGGCGTCGCGGGCCAGCGCCGGGTCGCAGGTGAACAACGACAGATCAGTGTAGATGCGCGCCGTGATCGGGTGATAATTGCCGGTGCCGAAATGGGTGTAGGTGCGCAGCCCCTCCCCCTCGCGGCGGACCACCAGGCTCACTTTGGCGTGGGTCTTTTTTTCGATGAAGCCATACACCACCGAAGCGCCGGCCCGTTCGAGCATCTGCGCCAGCCGCAGATTGGCCTCTTCGTCGAAACGCGCCTTGATCTCGATCAGCGCGGTGACGTTCTTGCCCGCTTCTGCGGCCGCGACCAGAGCGGCGACGATCGGGGAATCCTTCGAGGTGCGGTAAAGGGTCTGCTTGATCGCCACCACGGCCGGGTCGGCTGCGGCCTGACGCACGAAGTCCACCACCGCATCAAACGACTCGTAGGGGTGATGGACGAGAAAATCCTTGGCGCGGATGGCGGCGAAGGTGTCGCCGCCATAATCCTTGATCCGCTCCGGCGAGCGCGGCTCATAGCGTTCGAACTTGAGATCCGGGCGCTCCTCGTTGACCAGCGCCGACAGCGCAGCCAGCCCCAGCATGCCATCCACCACCACGACGTCGCGCGGATTGGCCTCGATTTCGCTGATGATGAAGTCGCGCAAATCCTCCGGCATGGAGGCTTCGATTTTCAGCCGCACGATTTCGCCCAGGCGGCGCTTCTTCAGCCGCGCCTCGAACTCGCGCACCAGGTCTTCGGCCTCTTCCTGGATTTCGATGTCGCTATCGCGGACGACGCGCACGCACCCGCTCGCATCCACGTCGTGCCCTGGAAACAATTCGTCCACGAACAGGCGAATGGTGTTTTCCAGCGTGAGGAAGCGGCGCTCGCCGCGCACGCCTGCGCGCTGCCCGAGCACGGCGCTGACGTCGGTGAAGCGCGCCACTTGCGAGGGCGCGGGAATGAGCGCGTTGCGCACGCGCCCGTCCGCACGCCCGCGCAGCTTCAGCGCCAAAGCGAAGCCCAGATTGGGAATGAAGGGGAACGGGTGCGCGGGATCGATCGCCAGCGGCGTGAGCAACGGGAACACGCGCTCCATGAACGCCGGCCGCAGCGCCGCGCGCTCTTCTGCGCTCAATTCGTCGGGCTCCAGCACGACGATGCCGGCCGCGCGCAGCCCAGCCCGCAGCGACATCCAGCGCTTTTGCTGGCGCTTCATCAACTCGCCGGCGGCGGCGTGCACCTGCGCCAGCTGCGCGGCCGGCGTAAGCCCATCCTGGCTCAATGCGTCGATGCCGAGCTTCACCTGCTCGTGCAGGCCGGCCACGCGCACCATATAGAATTCATCAAGATTGTTTGCTGAAATGGAAAGGAAGCGCAGCTGCTCGAGCAGCGGATGCGCTGGGTTCTCGCTTTCCTCCAAAACCCGCGTGTTGAACGCAAGCCAGGAGAGTTCGCGGTTAAGAAAGCGCTGCGGGTCGCTCATGGTCAGCACCACGTCCTCGCTCTGCTTGCGCTTGCGCGACCTGGCCATGCTCACACGTCCCCCTGCTCAATCCACCGCGCCTGCACTTTCAGCAGAGCCTCCTTGGCCGCCGGCAGCGTGACCGGACGCGCCGCGCGCACCAGCCCCGCCTCAAGCACCCCTACCC
>CAZNTI010000455.1:0-1990 GCA_964575885.1 uncultured Terricaulis sp. | reverse complement strand
GGAACGGGGCCAGCGGCACATGCGCGCGCCGCACCTCAAAGTGACCAGCCTCGATTTTTGAGAGGTCGAGCACGTTGTTGATCATCGCCAGCAGGTGGCGGCCCGCGTGGACAATGCGCTTGGCGTCGGCGACGCTGCGGCCCTTGCCGTCGTGGTCCAGTTCCTCCTCGAGCAATTCAGCATAGCCGATCACGGCGTTGAGCGGCGTGCGCAACTCGTGACTCATGGTGGCCAAGAATTCCGACTTCGCCGCATTGGCGCTGTCGGCCTCCGCGCGGCCGCGCTCGGCATCGGCCCGAGCGCTCTCCACGCGCATGGTCATAGCGCGCAATTGTCCATACGAGGCGAAGAAATTGCCGACAAAGCCCAAAGTGGCGGTCAGCAGCGCCGCCCCCTGCAGAGCGCCGGCGCCACCCTGGACGATGCTCGCCAGCACCAACGGTCCGATCAGCACAAACGCATACGGCCCGATCATCAGCCAGAACAGCCGCGGCGCATGATAACATACGACGGCGACGTGCAGCATCGAGCCCGCGCAGCTGAGCGCCGCCACCACTTTGCCGTACGCACCGCCGTAGGTCCACAGGATGACGAAAGAGACTGACCAAACCAGCGCCGCAATAGTGGTGGTGACGGTCATCGCCCAGGCCGCCCGGGTGCGCTGCGCCGGGCCGGCATCGAGCAATCTTCCAGCGGCGAAGAGATCGGCGCATTGAGTCGCAACCACGAGCGCGAACCAGCCGACAGCGATGGCGAGGTTGCCCTGAAACAGCCAGCAGAAGAGCGCCAGCAGCGCGCCCAGGGTGAGGCGCGTTCCCACTGACTGCCGGCGCGCCGCCGCCACCGCAAGGAAGCTCTCTTCGAAGCTGGCCCGCGTGGATGAGAAAGCCCTATCCATCGATAGAGCCTACCATCACAAGGTTAAGCGTTGCTCAGGCCGCACCGTAAACGCACGGTTAAAGCCGCAGAGGGCGCGTCAATAAACGCGCCGCCTGGGGGGGATCGGCTCGACCTCGTTGGTAAGCGTGTTGGAGTGCACCGGCCGATAGTCGATACGCGTTTGGCCGGTGTTGGTGTCGAGCCAGGCCAGCGTGTGCTTCATCCAATTCTGATCGTCGCGATCGGGATAATCCTCGCGGGCGTGGGCGCCGCGACTCTCGGTGCGATTCAGGCCGCCATTCACGGTGACCACCGCCTGCGCCATGAGATTGTCGAATTCCAGGGTCTCGACCAAGTCGGTGTTCCAGATCAGCGAGCGATCAGTGACGCGCACGTCCGGAGCTTCGCCCCACAGCTTGGCCATACGGTCGACACCCTCCTGCAGCACCGCGCCGGTGCGATAGACGGCGCAGGTTTCTTGCATGGTGCGCTGCATCTTGTCGCGCAGGACCGCCGAAGGCGTGGCGCCGTTGGCGTTGCGGAATTTATCCAGGCGCGCCAGGTGGGCGTCGCCGGCGTCGCGCGGCAGCTCCGCCTGCGAGGCGTTGGGCTTCAGCGACTCGCCGCAGCGCAGGCCGACGGCGCGGCCGAAGACCACGAGATCGATGAGTGAGTTTGAGCCCAGGCGATTGGCGCCGTGGACGCTCACGCAGGCGGCCTCGCCCACCGCCATTAGTCCAGGCACCACCGCGTCGGGATTGCCGTTGAGCTTGGTCAACACCTCGCCATGATAATTGGTCGCAATGCCGCCCATGTTGTAATGAACGGTTGGAAGCACTGGGATCGGCTCGCGCGTGACATCGACGCCCGCGAAAATCTTGGCGCTCTCGGAGATGCCCGGCAAGCGTTCGTGCAGCACTTTGGGATCCAGGTGGTCCAAGTGCAGATGGATGTGATCCTTGTTGGGACCCACGCCGCGCCCCTCGCGGATTTCCACGGTCATCGCACGCGCCACCATATCGCGCGGGGCCAGATCCTTAACAGTCGGCGCGTAGCGCTCCATGAAGCGCTCGCCGTTGGAATTGGTGAGATAGCCGCCCTCCCCGCGGGC
>CAZNTI010000454.1:0-1996 GCA_964575885.1 uncultured Terricaulis sp. | reverse complement strand
GGCCGCATCGGCGCGCTGGCGGCGCTGGTGCATGACTCGCTGTCCAGCATGCAGCGGCTGTTGGTGTACGCCCGCGCCAGCAAGGGCAAATACGGCCTGACGGACGTGCGCCTCGCGGCGCTCGGCCGCGACGTCAGCGAACTCGAACGCATCGCCGAAACCATGCAGCCGCGCCTCTCCTACCTGCAGGACGCCGTGCTCGGCCTGATCAACGCGCAACAGACCAACGTGCTGAAGGCGCTGTCGCTGGCCACCATCGCCTTTGTGCCCCCGACCTTGATCGCCTCGATCTTCGGCATGAATTTCGAGGGCATGACCTGGTTCCGTGAGCCGTGGGGTCCTTGGGTCGGGGGCCTCATCATGGCGATGGCCCCCGCCGCGCTGTTCGCGATCGCCAAATGGCGGCGCTGGTTCTAGCGAAAGCGCACATTGTCGGGACTGGTGCAAAAGATTGCGCCGGCGCGCCCGCGCGCCTAAGTGCGGCGAAAGAGGCGCCCGTCTGTGCTGCGGGAGAGCCCGCAAGGACGAGACATGGCCGCGCTGGAATTCACCCGCCGCTACGCGATGGCGCATCGCCTGCTGGCGACCAAGAGCCCGAAATGCGCCATCCCGCATGGGCACAATGAGTTCGTGACCGTGCGGCTTGAGCCGCTGAGCGCTTTCCGCTTCAGCGACACGAACTCAACGGCGCCATTCGAGATCGTGAAGCGGCGCTGGCATCAATGGATCGACGACCACGTCGACCATAGTTTGCATCTGGGCGAGACCGATCCGTTGATCGCGTATTTCCGCGAACGCGAGCCCGCGCGCCTCGCCCAGATCATGACATTCCAGGGCGACCCCACCACCGAGGCGCTGGCGGCCTGCTTCTTTTTGAAGCTGAGCGCATTCATCGCCGACGACGGCATGCCATTCGCCGTGCGTGAAGTGCGCATCGAAGAAACGCCCACCAATACGGTGGTGGCGTCGCGCGAGACCTTCGATCCGAGCGCCTGCGGTCTGCGCGCGAGCGCCTGGCCGTGGCGGCCGGACATGAGCATCAACGACTTTTGACGGAGCAGACCAGCGTGCTGAACGCCTTGACCTCACCCCATGTCGCGCCCGTTCTGATGTTGCTGATGTCGAACGTGTTCATGACATTCGCCTGGTACGGGCACCTGAAGTATCGCTCGACGCCGCTGTTGATCGCCATCGTCGTCGCCTGGGGCATCGCGTTCGTGGAATACTGCCTGGTGGTGCCGGCCAATCGGATCGGACGCGCGGTCTATTCCACAGCCGAACTCAAGACTTTGCAGGAAGTGATCACGCTGGTCGTGTTCGCCGGCTTCTCGTGGTTGTTTCTGCGTGAGCCGCTGGACTGGAACCACGCGCTCGGCTTTGCGCTGATCGCACTCGGCGCCGGCGTGGTGTTCTTGGGCAAACCGGCCTAGCCGAGCGCCCACAACAGCCACGGCCCGCCGATCGCCGCCGCCACCAGCAATTCGAACGCGGTGCTGACGCGGTTGAAGCGCGTGTCAGCGGCATCGCGCCACATCGCCAGCGCACGGCCGAACGCCGTCGCGCCCCAAGCCGCGGCCAGCACCGCGGCCGCGCCAGAGGCTGCAACGCCAATCAGGTATTGCTCGCTGGCCAGCCATTGCAGCGTCAGCGCCAGCGCCGCCGCGTGCGCGCCAAGGAAAAGCCCGCCATAGGTGGCGCGGAATTCCGCGAAGCCGCCGCTCTTCTCGTCGGCGTTAAGTCGCACGAGCTTGGCCGCCCAACGGGGGTCGATCAGCGCCCGCGCCCCCAGGATAACGCCGATGCCAAGCGCCAGCGCGTTCAATATCCAGGCGATCAGCATCATGTCCCCGCGTCCTGACTATGGGCTTTAAGAACGACGATTGCGCCGTCCGTGCACGATACCGACGATGTGGACGATATCGCCACGGCGTTTGTAGAATACGAGGTAGAGCGTTTTGGTAACATCCAGTCTGCGCAGACCGCGACCCACGGGTGT
>CAZNTI010000453.1:0-2009 GCA_964575885.1 uncultured Terricaulis sp. | reverse complement strand
CTGGGCCATGCCGCTTGCGCCATAGAGCGCATACGCTGGGCCTGCGGCTTCCGCCGCCGCCCACGCCGCGCGCGGATCGGACCAGGCGTCGCGGGCGGCGTTGCCGAGCAGCACCGGTCGCGGCGCAATGAGCGCGATCAGCTGGTGCTGATCGAAGCCGGGGTCGGGCGGGGGAGCGCGAAACGCCGAAGGAAACCACCAGCCGAACTCATCGGTCATTTGGGCGACGCTTTCGCCCTGGTCGCTGCGCGTGAGCGACGCCCCGCCGCGGCCGGATTGATGCGCGATCACCGCTGCTATGCGCGGGTCCATGGCGGCTGCGTAGAGCGCCGCCTTGCCGTTGCGCGAATGACCCCAGATGGCGATGCGTTCGGCGTCGACGCGGGCGTCCGCAGCGAGCACGTCGTAGGCTTCGCCGTAGAGCCAGGCCCAGGCCGCCACCGCGCCGGCGCGGTCGGCGTCACCGCCATAAAGCTGCGCCAGGCCGGCCGGGGCGCTAGACGCATCGTCTGCGACCACATCGCCAGCGTAGAACATGGCCACGCCGTAGCCGCGCTCCAGGATGCTTTCATAGGGCGGCGCGAAGATGTGGCGCCCGAAGGGAATTTGTACGATAGGCCCCGCCCAATCGCTGTCGCAGACCCACATCACCGCGGTCAGCGGCCCGACCACCTCCGCCGGGGCTTGCGGCAACGCTGCACGGTTGCCGCAAAAATTTTGCATGACGATAACCGGAACCGGTGCCTGCGCCTGCGCGGGCGTCACCAGCACCATGTTGAAGCGCGCGCGCGCGTCGGCCCGCCCAACCTCCACCCCCAATTGCTCGACGCGCGCAATCCCGGCGAGCGGCGGGTAGGCGATCTCCTGGCGAGCCACCACCTGGGCTGGGGCCGTGTCGGCCGGCATCGGGCCGTACACGCGCTCGGCGAAATAGCGGCGCAGCAGCGGCGCCCGCCGGCCTTCCCAGTCCGCCGCGTTCGTTACGGCGGGGTCCTCGCCAAGCGCACCGAGCACTGGCGGCGGCGGCGAGGGCGCGAGCGCTGGATCGAGCTCAACCGCTGGCAGGCGGATGGCGGCGCAACCGGCCAACCCCGCGCCGAGCGCCGCCATGATCGCCAGCACGATCCAGATGAGGCGCATGTGTATCTCCCCGATGTGGGCGAGATATCGTGCGCCGACGGCGGCGGCGCAATGCGCTTGCCATGACCGCTGCTTGGTAAGATAGCCCATCGGCCATGGCTGACGCCTCGCTTGAGCGCCTCGTCGCCGATATCCGCGCGTGCCGCGTGTGCGCCGCAGCGCTGCCGCACGAACCGCGGCCGGTGGTCTGGGTGCACCCCGAGGCGCGGATCCTGATCGCGGGCCAAGCCCCCGGGCGGCGGGTGCACGAAAGCGGCGTGCCCTGGGACGATCCCTCAGGAGACCGGCTGCGCGGCTGGCTGCAGCTCGACCGCGACGCCTTCTACGACCGGCGCAACATCGCCGTGGCGGCGATGGGGTTCTGCTATCCGGGCACGGTGAACGGCGCCGATCTGGCGCCGCGCGCGGAATGCGCGCCGCTGTGGCGGGCGCGGCTGCTGGCGCTGCTGAGCGGCATCCGCCTCACGCTGCTGGTCGGCGCCTATGCGCATCGCTATCATCTCGGCAAAGCGGCCAGGCCGACGCTGGGGGAAACCGTGCGCGCGTGGCGCGCCTATCCGCCGGAGCTCGTGCCTCTGCCGCATCCTTCGTGGCGGAACAGTGCATGGCTCAAACGCAATCCCTGGTTCGAGGCGGAGTTGCTGCCGGACTTGCGCGCGCGGGTGTCTTCGGCCTTGCGTTGATGCTGCTGGGGTCGTGCCTGCCCACCGTGCAGCGCGCGGCGCCGACGCTGGACGGGGCGCAAGCGCGTCCGCACTTCGATGTCGCGGGCCAGCGCTTCGTAAGCTTCGACGGCGCCGAACTGGGCTTGAGCGCCTGGTTGCCGGGGGAAGGGCAGGCGCCTTGGGCGGTGATCGTGGCGCTGCACG
>CAZNTI010000452.1:0-2013 GCA_964575885.1 uncultured Terricaulis sp. | reverse complement strand
GGATCGCTCAAGCTCTCCAGCACATCTGCCTGGAACGCCCCACCTTTCAGAGCGTCGCTCGCGGCGGCCAGCTCGGCGTCGAACTCCGCGCCTTTGTGGAAGAGCCCTTGCGCACCGCGATCAATAAGCGGCTTCGCATAGCCGATGAGTCGCGGCAAGGGCGCTAACGCACGCGCCGTCACCACCTCGTAGCCGCCCTCGCCGGCGCCGAAATCCTCGATGCGCTGGTTGAAAACCTGCGCCGGCAGCCCCGCCGCGGCCACCGCTTCGCTCAGGAAGCGGGCTTTCTTCCCCGTCGATTCAACGAGATGGATTACCCCCCCGGGGCGCTCAACAAGAAAGCACGCAAGCACTAGCCCGGGGAAACCGGCCCCGGACCCCAGATCCACCCAGCGCTGCGCATCCGGCGCATGGTGGAGAAGCTGGGCGCTGTCGAGCACGTGGCGCGACCAGAAATGCTCAAGCTCGCGGGGGCCGACCAGGTTGAACTGCTCAGCGCGCTCGGCGAGCAGCCGGCGAAAAGTTTCCAGCCGTTCGGCTGTTTCGCGTGAAACTGGCATTCCAAGATCGCGCGCGAATTCGGCAGGCCCGTAGCTCATGGGGCCTTGCCGTGCGCCTTGAGGAACGAAAGCTTGTCCCAGTAGCCGCGCTGAAACGCGATCTTGCCGTCGACGACGTGGAAAAACCCGCAGCCGCGCAATCCGCGCGGATCGCGCCACTCCAGGATCGCCCACTCGCCATCCTCGAACAGGTTCTCCAGAGTGCAACGCATCTCGGCGGCGGCGAACTCGCGCACGAACATGGCCTCGATCGCGCCGCGACCTTCAACCGGGTCTTCGGTCACCTGATGGTTCACCGCATCGTCCCGATACATCGCCGCGAGCGCCTGAGCATCGGCGCAATTGAACGCTTCCACCCAGGCCTCGACCACCTGCCGCGGCCTGCTCACGGGTGCGGCCCGGCGCCGCCATAGGCCGCGGCCAGGTAGCGCGTAATCGCTTTAGGCTCGTCCAGAAACGCCCGGCCTTCGACCGAGCGCTTTGCATCCCCTGGCGGCGTTGAAGCATCGGCGAGGACCAGCACCGGCATGGATTGGTTCTCTTCGCCGATCAGAGCGATGATGTCATGGCGCGGGCGCGGGAATGCGCTGCGCTTCACCTCGATGCGGTTGGCCCAATGCGGGTTGGCCAGCAGCGCGCCCTCCAAAGTCGCGCACGCGGTGCAGAACCACGTGCCTCCCAGCGCCGCGTCTTCGAACGGCGCCTTGATCACGAATAGCGTATCTCGCCGGAGGCTCATGCGCGCTTCCTCTGTTCGCGTTTCACGTGGGCTAGAAGCGCGGTGAGCGCGCCAGCGGTCACGCCCTCGATGCGCGACGCTTGGCCGAGCGTAACCGGGCGCGCCGTACCGAGCTTTTCGCGCACTTCGTGCGAAAGCCCGCCTACGCTCGCATAGTCAAGCGCCGGATCCAGGCGCAGGCTCTCGTCGCGCTTGAACGCCTCGACATCGAGCGCCTGGCGTTCGAGATACCCCGAATACATCGCGTCGATCTCGAGCTGTTCTCGCGCTTGCGCACTCAGCGCGCCGAGTTCGGGCCAAATGGCGGCGAGCTGTTCATAGCTGATCGACGGATACGCGAGCAGCTGCATGGCGTCGCGGCGCTGGCCGTCTTGGTTGACCGTCAGCCCCGCCTTGAGCGCTTGCGCCGGCGTGAGCGCGAGCGATCGCGCCAGCGTCCGCGCCGCTTCGATTTCGTTCATTTTATCGGCGAATTTGCGCGATCGCTCGGCGCCGACGCAGCCGAGAGCAGCGCCCATTGGCGTCAGGCGCTGATCGGCATTGTCGGCGCGCAGCGAGAGGCGATATTCGGCGCGCGAGGTGAACATGCGATAGGGCTCGCTGACCCCGCGCGTCACCAGATCGTCGATCATGACGCCGATATAGCCCTCGGCGCGGTTTATCTCGAACGGGCCGGCTCCGCCCGCCGCACGAGCCGCATTTAAACCCGCGATC
>CAZNTI010000451.1:0-2019 GCA_964575885.1 uncultured Terricaulis sp. | reverse complement strand
CATCCGCTCGCGCGCGTCAGCGCCGAAATTCACGACTTTAGCAGCCATTGTTGTTGAACCTCTGTGTTTGATTGGTGGGAAGCGAATGGGGAGTGGCGAATGGCAAGTGGGGCGATGCAGCGCGTCGTCGCGCTAATCTCCATTCGCTATTCGCTAGTTGCAGCCATTAGGCCGCCTTGTCCTTCTTCGCCTTCTTTTCTTCGATGACGCCCATGATGTCGGACTCCTTCATGATCAGGAGCTCCTCACCGTCGATCTTCACTTCCGTGCCCGACCATTTGCCGAACAGGATGCGGTCGCCGATCTGGACGTCCGGCTTGATGTACTCGCCGTCTTCGTCGCGGGCGCCCGGTCCGACGGCGATCACTTCGCCTTCCTGCGGCTTTTCCTGAGCGGTCTCAGGAATGATGATCCCGCCTTTGGTCTTTTCCTCTTCCTTCACGCGCTTCACCAGCACGCGATCGTGCAGCGGACGAAAGCTAGCCACGCAATTCTCCTTCAGGTTGTAGTACTTTTCCCGGTGATTGGGTCTAACAAGCAAGCGAAGCAGGCCCATTGGCACTCACCCCGGTCGGTTGCTAACGCCGAGGAAATAGGTCCGGGTGGCGCTGGCGTCAACCCCGCTGGCGCGCGCCGTTGGGACTAAAATCCGCATTTCCGGCGCTGTCATGCGCCGGCGCTAGCGCTGCCGCGCGGCGGCGGCCAAGCTGGGCCGCCGATGCGGCTACTAGGAGACCAGGACATGAAAACGTTGAGGGGCGCGCTCGCCGCGGTGGTGTTTACGGTGGCGATGTGGGGCCAGGCGTCGGCGCAGGAGGCCGAGCGCGTGGCGCTGGCGCGCGAGCTTCTGGGGCTGATGCAGGTCGAGGAGACGATCACCGGGCTGTTTGACTCGATGTCGCCGCTTATGGCCGCCGGCATGGCCCAGGAGCTGCGGCTCAGCGCCTCCGAGAGCGCGCGGCTGGGAGAAATACTGGCGCAGGAGTTTCGCGGCGCCGGCCCCGAAATTCTGAGCGAGATCGCCGAAATTTATGCGCAGCGCCTGAGCGAGCAGGAATTGCGCGATTCAGTTGCGTTCCTGCGTTCGCCCTCGGGGCAGGCGCTGATCCGCGGCCAGTCGGAAGCCGAAGCCGAACTCGAGCGCGTCGGCCAGGTCATCGGCATGCGCGTGGCGCTGCAGGCGATGACCCGCTTCAACGCCGAGCGTTCACGCTGAAGCAACAGCGCCGCCCCGGGAAACCGAGGCGGCGCTGCCCTTAACGTCTTTTCACGAGCTCAGTAATAGACGAGCGCGTCGAGGATGAGGCCTGAAGCCACCGCGATGAGCAGGATGTCGCGATCAACCACGACGTAGCGGCATCCGTACGGGGCCGGCGGCAACCGGTAGTACAGATCCCACGGCAGGGGGTCCCAGTAGAGGTAGTCCGGGAAATAGCCGCCGACATGGTAGCGCCGATGCGGCCGCCGCCAGCCGTCATAGCCCCACCAATAATAGTTCCAGCCGTAATAGCCGTGCACGATGTGGGCGTAGTGGCGGTCGAAGTAATAGCCGTGGCGCACGTCGCGCCAGTGCCAGTAGCGCGGGTGGTGGAAGTCGCGGTGGCCATGGCGCCAGCGGTCGTAACGGTGGTCGCGGTTGCGCCGGTCCCAATCGTTGCGCCAGTCGTTGTTGTTGCCATGATCCCAGTTGCGGCCGTCGCCGTGCCAGCCCTGGTTGCCGCGGATGCCGCGCGGCCCGTCGCGCGGGCCGTCCCAATCGTGGCCGCCACGGGGACCGTCGCCGCGGCCGCCGCGCGGACGCGGATCGTTCTGGGTGAAGCCGGGGCCGGGCCCGCCGGGACCGCGCGGGCCGTCCCAGGCGCCGTCCGGCGTGCGCGGACGCGGCGTTTGGCCCTGGGGATTGCCACGTGGGCGCGGACGCGGATCGTTCTGGGTGAAGCCGGGGCCAGGGCCGCCGGGGCCGCGCGGGCCGTCCCAGGCGCCGTCTGGCGTGCGCGGACGCGGCGATTGGCCCTGGGG
>CAZNTI010000450.1:0-2041 GCA_964575885.1 uncultured Terricaulis sp. | reverse complement strand
GCGCATGCGGGCGATGAATTCCGTGACCTTGAATCCCGGCAATTGTCCGCCTTCGCCGGGCTTGGCTCCCTGGGCGACCTTGATCTCGACCTCGCGGCACTTGTTGAGATATTCGGCGGTGACGCCGAACCGGCCCGAGGCGATCTGCTTGATGGCGGAATTGGCGTCGTCGCCGTTTGGGCGCGGCGCGTAGCGCTCTCTGTCCTCGCCGCCCTCGCCCGACACCGAGCGGGCGCCAATGCGGTTCATGGCGATGTTGAGGGTTTCGTGCGCTTCCGGCGACAGCGCCCCCAGGCTCATGCCCGGCGTGACGAAACGCTTGCGGATGTCGTTGACGCTTTCGACCTCCTGCAGCGGCGCCGGAATTTCCGCCTCGCGCACTTCCAAGAGGTCGCGCAGCTGGATCGGCTCGCGCAGCCGCCGCTCGCGCACCTTGTCGGCGTAGCGGCGATAGACGCCGTAATCGCCATCGGTGCAGGCCTTCTGAAGCCGATGGATGAGATCGGCTTCCAGCGCGTGGCGCTCGCCGGACTTGCGCAGGCGATAGAAACCGCCCACCGGCAGCGCCCGCGCGTCGTCGTCGAAAGCGCTGATGTGGCGCTCCACCGCCTCGATCTCGATCCCCGAAAGCCCGATGCCGGAGATGCGGCTGGTGACGCCAGGGAAGAACTCGTTCACCAGCGCCCGCGACAGGCCGATGGCCTCGAAATTCATGCCGCCCCGATACGACGACACCACCGCAATGCCCATCTTGGACATGATCTTGAGCAGCCCCGCCTCGAGCGCGGCGCGATAGTGCGCAGCCGCCTCGTCCAGCGAAAGCCCGCCCAGCAAACCGCGCTGGCCGCGCTCGGCAATGCTGGCGAAGGCGAGATAGGGGCTGACGGTTGTAGCCCCGGCGCCGATCAGCACCGCCGTGTAGTGGGTGTCGAGACACTCGCCGCTGCGCACGCTGAGCGAGCAGAAGGTGCGCAAGCCGCGCGCCACCAGATGGCTGTGCACGCCGCTGGTGACCAGGATCATCGGACACGCAATCCGCTCGGCGGATTGGGCTTCGTCCGACAGCACGATATGCGAGCACCCCTCCCGCACCGCGCTCTCGCTCTCGGCGCGAATGCGGTCGATGGCGGCGCGCAGCGACGCCCCGGGTTCGTCGCCCGGCTTGGGGCGGTCGAACGTGCAGTCAATGTGCGCAACGTCGTCGCCCAGTTCGCGCATCATGCGCTCGAACATGCCGTTGGTGAGTATGGGGCTCGACAGCAGGAACACGTTGGTCTGGGTGTTGTCCTGCGCAAGGATGTTGCCGAGGTTCTTGAAGCGCGTGGCGAGGCTCATCACCCGTTCTTCGCGCAGCGGATCGATGGGCGGATTGGTGACCTGGCTGAAATTCTGCCGGAAGTAGTGCGAGAGCGGGCGCGCGCGATCGGACAGCACCGCCAGCGGCGCGTCATCACCCATGGAGCCTACTGCTTCCTTGCCCTCCTCCGCCATCGGCGCCAGCAAGAGTTCGATGTCCTCCAGCGTGTAGCCGGCGGCGCTCTGCCGGCGCAGCAATTCGCTCTGCCCATAAGGGGCAAGCGGTTCGGGCCCCTTGAGGCGGGCGTTGAGGTCGGTGACGTTCCCCAGCCAGTCGGCATAAGGGTGCTGCGCCGACAGCATGTCGATCAGTTCGTCGTGGTGGTAGAGGCGGCCATGCCTGAGATCGACCGCAACCATCTGGCCCGCGCCCAGACGGCCGCGCTCGCGCACCTGCTTGTCGTCGAGGGGGCACATGCCAGCTTCCGAGCCCACCGCCAGCAAACCGTCTTCGGTCAGCGCGTAGCGTGCCGGCCGCAGCCCATTGCGATCGAGCCCCGCCACCGCCCAGCGGCCGTCGTACATAGCCAGCGCCGCGGGGCCGTCCCATGGCTCCATGACCGCGTTGCAATAGGCGTAGAGCGCGCGATGCGCCGTCTTCATCGCAGCGGCCTTGGCCCAGGCTTCGGGCACGAGCAGGCTCTTGGCCATGGGCGCCGCCCGACCCGCACGCACCAGCAGCTCG
>CAZNTI010000449.1:0-2042 GCA_964575885.1 uncultured Terricaulis sp. | reverse complement strand
CGAGCCTTTCCCAGGCTCGCTCGGGGCGGTGCGGCGTCCAGATCGCGGCGGAGCGGTCGAACACGGCGGCGGCGTCGGCGACGCCAGGCGGGGTGGGGCGGGGCATAAGTCTCGTTGCTGCTCCGAAGCAATGGCGGTACTGAGAGAGACCAGTCGGGGGGCGAGGGTGAGCTACCAGAAATTTCAGCAGCTTGTGCTGCTGCTGGATGAGATCGAAGCGCTGGAAGCGCAAATCGACCGCGTCCTTCTAGGTGGTGTCGCCCACATTTCCTCCAAGGCGCAATTGCTCGATTTGGAGCAGGACGCCCGCTCGTTCCTGATGAGCGCCCAGCAGACCTACAGCCATGTCGGCACGCTGACCGTGGAAGCCGCGGAAGAGATGGCCGCCTACCACAGGCTGTGCGGGCGGCTCGAGGAGCGCATCGACCGCATCCACTCCAAGATATTGTCGCGCAAGGAAACTTTCCTCGACAGCATCCTGGCGCTGGTGTCGCAGGTGATGAGTGCGATCCGCGGTCGGCCGCAACTGACGTTTCGGCCGAGCTGACGGCTCGAATGTGGGCGCCCGGCGCCCGCCTGCGCAGCAGCTGCGCTTTAGGCCGCGGGGCCGGCAACGTGTTGCCGAAACGACAGCTACGCTGGACCTGGGGCTGAAGTGTTGGCGCCGCAACGAAATCTGGCGCCGCCAAAAGGACACACCTGCAATGCTCTGATGCATGTTCCGTGCATGTTCCGTCGTATTTCGGCGCTCGGCGTTTGACCTCGGCGAATTTGTGTCGTTACCGTTGCTTCAGCATGGCGGGAGTCGTCCTGGGCCGAAGGTCCAGACGCGTCTCTTGGGGGACGTCGCAGACGCCAAACCGCTGGCGAAATTATTCGGGCGATGGTCGCCCGAAGTGAGACATCGGGCTCGTCCTTTGCGGGGGGGCCGGCGCTCTAGGGGGTTCGGAACTATGTTTTCAAAAAAGACGGACGTACAGCGTAAGTCCCTTCTGACAGGCGCCTCGGTGCTTGCGGCGGCGACGGCGGCCATGGGCGGCGGGACTGCGGTCGCGCAAAACCAGAGCGAAGACGAGGCGATTATCGTCGTCGGCTCGCGCCTGGTGCGCCAAGATTTCGACGCAATCAGCCCGGTCACCACGGTCGGCTCCGAGCAACTCGAACTCACCGCGACGCTGACCACCGAGTCGCTGCTGAACGAACTGCCCCAGATCATCCCGGGCAACACCCGCACCTCGAACAACGCCGGCGGCTTCGACTACGCCACCGTCGACCTGCGCGGCTTGGGCCCGGGCCGCACCCTGGTGCTGGTCAACGGCGAGCGCGTACCGGTCAGCTCGACCGCCGGCGCGGTCGACATCAACACCATCCCGGCCTCGCTGATCTCCCGCATCGAAGTGGTGACCGGCGGCGCTTCGGCGGTGTACGGCTCTGACGCTCTCGCGGGCGTCATCAACTTCGTTCTGAAGGACGATTACGAAGGCGCCGAAGTCAACATGACGTATGGCGCGGAGCTGGAAACCGGCAACGTCCAGGAATTCGAAATCAACGGCCTGGTCGGCGGCAACTTCGCCAACGGCCGCGGCAACATGACCGCGTACGCTTCGTACTATGACCGCGAAGGCATCCTGCAGAGCGAATACGACTATTCGCGCGTTTCAGGCGCTGTCTGCTACGACGCCGGCCGCGGCTATTTCATCTGCGCCAGCGCTGCGGAAGTGAACGAATCCTCGTTCCCGGCCACCCTGGCCGCGGGCGGTTCGGGCACGCCGTCTTGGGGCTGGATCGCCAACAACGGCGCCAACCCGTTCAACGCCGGCGTGATCAACGCCAACGCGCTGACCAGCGGCCAATTCGCCAGCTACGACCACGACTGCAACCCGGCGACCCCGAACATCGCCTATGGCGGCGGCAACCTCTCGTTCGATGACGCTGGCAACCTCGAGCCGCGCAACACGGCCGGCGGCTGCGGCGTTCCTGATCGTGCGGCGGGCTCGTCGCGCTATAACTTCGCCCCGGACAACTTCCTGGTGATCCCGGGC
>CAZNTI010000448.1:1793-2047 GCA_964575885.1 uncultured Terricaulis sp. | reverse complement strand
CATGCTCAATGCCGGTGCGCTGCCTGCGCCGCTCACCGTGATCGAGGAGCGCACCGTGGGCGCAGGCCTAGGCCAGGACGCTATCGAATCCGGCACAACGGCATCGCTGATCGCCGGCGCCGTGACGCTGGCGTTCATGGTGCTGGCTTATGGCCTGTTCGGCATCTTCGCGTGCCTTGCGCTGGTCGTGAACGGCGTGCTGAACCTGGCCGCGATGTCGATGATCGGCGCTGCGCTGACCTTGCCCGGCATCG
>CAZNTI010000448.1:0-1783 GCA_964575885.1 uncultured Terricaulis sp. | reverse complement strand
GATCTATGAGCGCATGCGTGAGGTGGCCGGCGCCGGGAGAGGCCCGGCGCTGGCCATCGACGCGGGCTTCAACCGCGCCATGATCACCATCATCGACGCCAACCTCACCACCATCCTGGCGGCGCTGATCCTGTTCCAGTTCGGGGCTGGGCCTGTTCAAGGCTTTGCGTGGACGCTTTCGATCGGCGTCATCACCTCGGTGTTCAGCGCCGTGATGGTGACGCAAATCCTGATCGCCTGGTGGTTCCGGTTCGCCCGGCCCAAGCAATTGCCCATTTGAAGGACATCGCGCATGGCGTTCTGGCCGCTCATCCGCCTTCTGCCGAAGAAGACCAACCTCACCTATGTGAAGTTCGCCGGCTTCGCCGCGTTTTTCTCGATCGCGGCGGTGCTGGGCTCACTCGTGTCGATGTTCACCGGCGGCTTCCAAGCCAATCCGATCTCGGTGTATCAGCAGGCGGAAGGCAGTCCGATCGCGCGCATCGGCGCGGTGATGGAGCGCGGCTTCAATCTGGGCATTGATTTCAGGGGCGGCACCTCGATCCTGGTGGAAGCGCCGACGGAAATCGACCTCGCCGCGTTGCGGGCGCTGGGCGGGCGCGTGCAAGAAGGCAGCGTCGAAGTGCAGGGCACGACTTGCCGTCCCGAAAACGCGCCGCCCTATTGCGCGCTGCTCAGCTTTGAAAGCACCGAAGGCGGCTCAGAAACCGTGGAGGCGATCCGCGCCGGCTTGGAGGCGGTGACGCCGGGGGCCCAGATCGCGAGCGTGGATGTCGTCGGCGCCAAGGTGTCCGAGGAATTGTTCTCCGGCGGCCTGATCGCGCTTGGGCTCGCGATTGCGTTGATGCTGGTCTACATCTGGTTCCGGTTCGAGTGGCAGTTCGGGCTCGGCGCGGTGTTGGCGCTGTTTCACGACGTCATCCTGACGCTGGGGCTGTTCTCGGTTTTCCGCCTTGAGTTCACGCTGACCATCATCGCAGCGCTACTCACCATCATCGGCTATTCGATGAACGACACGGTGGTTGTGTTCGACCGCCTGCGTGAGAACTTGCGCAAGTATAAGCGCATGCCGCTGGGCGAGTTGGTCGACCTCTCGCTCAACGAAACCCTCTCGCGCACCATCATCACCGGCTGCACTGCGCTGCTGGCGTTGATCGGGCTGCTCTATCTGGGCGGCGAAGCGCTTTCCGGTTTTGCGACGGCGATGATCTTCGGGATTCTGATCGGCACGTATTCTTCGCTCTACGTGGCGGCGCCGGCGATCCTCATCTGGGGCGTCAAACGGGGACGCGAGGGCGAAACCGGGGCCGCGCCGCAGCCCGCGACCTGACTTGGCCCCGGACCCGATCCTCGACTCCGAGGTTCGGCGCGCCGATGAAGACCGCTGGCTGGCGAGCCGTTTCGCATCTGCGCGTGTGCGTCCGCGTTTGATAGCGGTCTATGCGCTTGTCCATGAGCTCGCGCGGGCGCGGGCGGTCGTAGCGCAGCCTGTTCTCGGCGAAATGCGATTGACGTGGTGGCGTGAGGCGACGGAAGCGGCGCTCGCGGGGGCCGCGGCGGCGCACCCGGTGTTGCAAGCGCTTGCGGCTGCGCACGCAGAGGCGCCGTTGCCGTTTGCCGTGGTCGAACGGCTTATCGAAGCGCATCGGCCGGGCGCAAAGCGCGACGACGATCACCACGACGCCGTCGCGGGCGGCGTTATGCGCTTGGCTTTGGCGGCGGCCGGCGCGTTGACGCCCGCTTTGGAGCCGTTGATCGTCGGGGCGGCGCGCGCGTGGGGGCG
>CAZNTI010000447.1:0-2050 GCA_964575885.1 uncultured Terricaulis sp. | reverse complement strand
GCGCATCGAGCGCGATGGCGCCGTCAAATACTGACGCCTGCAAGCCAATGCCGGGCGGCGCAACCAAGGCGTGGGCGCTGAGGCAGGCCAGCGGCCCCAACGCGCCGCCGCGCGCCTCGGCGGCTTGGGCGGCGTTCTGGTCGGCCCAAATGCTGATATCTTCACCGTCGGGCGCGGGGCGATACGGACCCGCCGCAGCGCTCGCGGCGACGCCGGCTGCGGCCAGCAAGGCCTGGGCCTCGCGCGCCGCGCGCACGTCGGGATGGCGAACCACGATCCGCAAGGGTTAACGCTCCGGCGCCGTTGCAGCGTGCGCCTCTGCGTGCAGTATCGCGGGCGCATCTCCCGCGCAAACACCAAGAGAGTTAACGAGGCGAACGATGGCATCAGGACCGTTGAGCGGCGTCAAAGTGCTGGAATTCGCGGGCATCGGGCCCGGGCCGTTTTGCTGCATGCTGTTGTCGGATATGGGCGCGGACGTCGTCCGCATCGACCGCAAAGGCGCGCGCGGCGGCTCCAAGAACGACGTGACCGCACGCGGACGACGCTCGGTCGCGCTCGATCTGAAGGCCGAGGCGGACATCGGCGTAGCGCTGGCGCTTATCGAGAAGGCTGACGTGCTGATCGAAGGGTTTCGCCCCGGCGTGATGGAGCGTCTTGGCCTGGGACCGGAGGCGGCGCTCGCGCGCAATCCGCGCCTCATCTACGGACGCATGACGGGCTGGGGTCAGCACGGGCCGCTGGCGCAAGCTGCGGGCCACGACCTCAATTACATCGCCATTTCGGGAGCACTGCATGCGATGGGACGCGCCGGCGCGCCGCCGTCGCCGCCGCTGAACCTGGTCGGCGATTATGGCGGCGGCGCTCTTTACCTGGCGATGGGCGTGTGCGCGGCGCTGTTCGAAGCCAGCCGTTCGGGACGGGGGCAGGTGATCGACGCCGCCATCACCGATGGAACCGCCTCGCTGATGACGATCATGTACGGCATGCGCGCCTCCGGGATTTGGACCGACGAGCGCGACGCCAATCTGCTCGATGGCGGCGCGCCTTTCTATGACGCCTACGAAACCGCCGACGGCAAGTTCGTGACCATCGGCGCGCTTGAGCCGCAATTCTACGCGCTGCTGCTCGAGCAATTAGGCCTCAAGGACGACCCCGCGTTTGCGTTCCAGATGAACAAGCCGGAATGGCCGGCGCTCTCGGAAAAAGTCGCCGCGATCGTGCGCACCAAGACCCGCGCGGAATGGACCGCGATCATGGAGGGCACGGACGTCTGCTTCGCGCCGGTGCTCGACATGGCTGAAGCGCCTCTGCACCATCACAATGTCGCGCGCGCCGCGTTCGTCGAGGTTTCGGGCGTTACACAGCCGGCCCCGGCGCCGCGTTTCTCGCGGACGCCTGGCGTCGTGCAGGGGCCGCCGCCGCAACCCGGCGCCGACACCGAGCAGGCGCTCAGCGACTGGGGGATCGCGCAGCGCCCAAGCTGATGGTTCGGTTCATGCGCGGTTCAACCTCGAACCTCTCTACTGCGTGCATGGCCTCGGACGATTATCGTCCCTCGCTCGTTCCGAGGCCTAGTGATCGTCCCCTTAAAACGGGGCGAAGCAGAAAGCGCCGGCCGCCGGCTCAGCGGCCGGCGCAATCGCTTTTTCAGGCGTTAACCACGCCGTGATGTTGCGCCGCAGCGCCAGCCTCCGTAACAGGAGCGCGAGAGGCGAGTTCATGGTCAACAAAGTCTTCCCCGACGCGACGTCCGCCCTGCAGGGGCTCACCTTTGACGGCATGACGGTGATGTCGGGCGGCTTCGGCCTCTGCGGGATCCCGGAAAACCTCATCCTCGCGCTGCGCGACAGCGGCGTTGAAGGGATCACGGTCATTTCCAACAATGCCGGGGTCGACGGTTGGGGGCTGGGTCTGCTGCTGGAGACCCGCCAGATCAGAAAGATGGTCTCGTCCTATGTCGGCGAGAACAAGGAATTCGCCCGCCAGTTTCTGGCCGGCGAGCTGGAACTGGAATTCAACCCGCAGGGCACACTGGCCGAGCGCTGCC
>CAZNTI010000446.1:0-2052 GCA_964575885.1 uncultured Terricaulis sp. | reverse complement strand
CGTCGGGCGCGCGACCACCAACGCTGTTGTAGCCGCGATCGTGCTGATCCTTGCCGTCAATTATCTCATCACCGCGTTCTTTGTCGAATGAGCACGCCCAAACTCCAACTCACCGGCGTCAAGAAGCGCCTGCGCGGCCGCCAGGTGCTCGACGGCGTCGATCTCGACGTCGCGCCCGGCCAGTCGCTGGTGGTGATCGGCGGCTCTGGCGTGGGCAAAAGCGTGACGCTCAAATGCGCACTCGGCCTCATGCAGCCGGATGCCGGTCACGTCTATGTCGACGGCGCCGACGTCACCAAGATGCCGGCAGAAATCCGCGCCCGCGTGATGCGCAAGTTCGGCATGCTGTTCCAAGGTGCGGCGCTGTTCGACAGCCTCACGGTGTGGGAAAATGTGGCGTTTCGCTTGATCTACGCTGACCGCGTACCGCGCAATGTGGCGCGCGAACGCGCCATCGAGACCATGCGCAAGGTGCGGCTCTCGCCCGATTTCGCGGATGTGCGCCCGATCGAGCTTTCAGGCGGCATGCAGAAGCGCGCAGGGCTCGCGCGCGCCATTATCGCCAAGCCGGACATCCTGTTCTTCGACGAGCCCACCACCGGGCTCGATCCGATCACCGCCGACGCCATCAACGACCTCATCGTCGAGATGGTGAAAGAGCTGGGCTGCGCGGCGGTGTCGATCACCCACGACATGGCAAGCGCCCGCAAGATCGCTGACGAGATCGCCATGCTTTATGCTGGCAAGATCATCTGGCGTGGGCCTTCGGCGTCCATAGAGGAGAGCGGCAACGCCCACGTCGATCAGTTTATTCACGGCCGCGCCGAGGGTCCGATTCAGTCGGTGGTTTAGCTCTGTTCGCCCAGCCCGGCGCTTTGTCAGCTTCTCTGCTTCAGCGCGTCGGCGACGATGTTGGCATGGTCGAACGCCAGATCGACCGCTTGCCAATCCTTCACGAACGCCGCGCTCGCAGCATCGTCACCGCCAACGGCTTTGGTCGAGCGCACGCGCACCCGAAACGCCACGCTCACGGTGTGGCCGCGCGGGTCGCGCCCGGGATCAGAATACACGCCGATCATCTGTACGCCGTTGCCATCGAGACCGGTTTCTTCCTTGAGTTCGCGCAGGGCTGCTGCCTCCACCGTCTCACCAACGTCGACGAAGCCGCCCGGCAAAGCGTAGCGCCCCTTGAACGGCGGCTTGGCGCGCTGGATCAGGAGCAGCCGCCCGGCGCGGTCGAACACGACACAATCGACGCTAAGCGCCGGCGTCTTGGGCGCCCTGCTCACAGCGCCCGCGCGATCACCGCGTCCAGCGCCTCCGGCTTGAGCGTCGGTGGAAAGCGCGCGAGCACCCGCCCGTCGCGCCCGATCAGGAATTTGGTGAAATTCCATTTGATCCCGCGTCCCAGCAGACCGCCGCCCTTGGCGCGCGTCAGATGATCGTAGAGCGGATGCGCATTGGCGCCGTTGACGTCGATCTTGGCGAACATCGGGAAGGTCACGTCATAGGTGAGCGAGCAGAACGACTTGATCTCGGCCGCATCGCCTGGCTCCTGGGCCCCGAACTGGTTGCACGGAAAGCCAAGCACGACGACCCCTTGCTGCGCGTACTTGCGATGCAGCGCCTCAAGGCCGGCGTACTGATAGGTAAAGCCGCATTGGCTGGCGGTGTTGACGATGAGCAGCAGCTTGCCGCGAAACTCACCCAGCGGGCGTTCGACGCCATCGATGTCGCGGGCGGTAAAGTTATAGATCGAGGCCATGCCTGCTCCTGAAGCCATACGCCAATTTAGCATCGGCGCAGCGCTGCGATAGCCTAGTGTCCTGGATCAGAAGTTCGCACGATCATTGGATCACGCGCCCGGCGAACTTCTGATCCAATAAGGACACTAGAAACATAAAATCTTAGTGTGGCTTATGAATCTGAAATTCGCTCCTCGCCTGCCATCATGATCCGGCGAATTTCAGATTCGCCACACTAACGGCGAAAGCGAGTCGCAGATGGCCAAACCCGAACACATCTTCACCTGCCAAGCCTGCGGCGCGATCT
>CAZNTI010000445.1:0-2055 GCA_964575885.1 uncultured Terricaulis sp. | reverse complement strand
CCTGCGCCGCAATGCGCCGGAGGTGACGTTCGCGGTCGCGCACGGCCAAATCGCCGCCGGCGGCCTCGACGAGATCATGACCAGCTTCTACGACGGGGCCTTCGATGTGCTGCTGTCCACCAGCATCGTGGAATCGGGCTTGGACATTCCCCGCGCCAACACGCTGATCGTGTTCCGCGCCGACATGTTCGGGCTGGCGCAACTCTACCAGCTGCGCGGCCGGGTCGGGCGCTCCAAACTGCGCGGCTACGCCTACCTGACCACAGCCGCCGAACAATCGCTGACCGCCAGCGCCGAGAAGCGGCTGAAGATACTTGCTTCCCTCGACAGCCTGGGCGCGGGCTTCACGCTCGCCAGCCACGATCTCGACATGCGCGGCGGGGGCAATCTGTTGGGCGAGGAGCAGTCTGGTCATATCCGCGAAGTCGGGGCCGAACTTTATCAAAGCATGCTGGAAGACGCCGTCCAGTCGCTGCGTGAGGGCCGCGACGAGGATGCGGTCAGCGAAAAATCCTGGTCGCCGCAGATCAATGTCGGAGCCTCGGTGCTGATCCCTGAAACCTACGTCGCCGACCTCACGGTGCGGCTTGCGCTTTACCGACGCCTGGCCGAACTCGATAGCGATGCGGAACGCGAAGCTTTCGCCGCGGAACTCATCGACCGCTTCGGGCCGCTGCCGCCGGAAGCCGAGCAATTGATCGCGGTGGCCGCGCTCAAGGCGCTGTGCAGGCGCTGCCAGATTTCAAAGCTTGACGCCGGTCCCAAGGGCGCGGTGCTGAGCTTCCGCGATGTGGGCTTTCCCGATCCGATGGCGCTGGTGCGCCACGTGCAGGAGCGCCCGGACGACTTCAAGATGCGCCCCGACGGCAAGCTCGTCGTTACCGGCGGCTGGCCGGAAGCGACGCAGCGGCTCAAGGTGCTGCGCGGCGTGCTCGAGGCGCTGGCGCGGATCGCGGTGCGCAAAGCCGCCTGAGGCCAGAACCAGCGTCGCCCGCGCCTAGGCGACCGCATGCCCGGCGTCAAAGTCGCGCAGCGCGCGCGCCAAAAACGCCGCGCCGCTTTCACCGGGCTGCAACTCCACCGCGGATTGTTCAAGCACCAGCGGGCCGCCGCTTTCTTCCGCTGAGACAAAAGCCGTGCATTCCGCCACCGCCGCGATGCGTTCGGCACAACGCTGCGCGGCGCGCCGGTCGGCGGCCGGCAACGCGACCGCGATCAGGTCGCTGCGCACAGCCGCGCTGCTGTCGGCCGCGCGCGCAAGACGGCAGGCGAGGCTCGCGATCTCGCCGAACCCTTTGCGCCACGCCTCCGCGGATGGCGCCCTGGCGCCATGAGCCGGCAGCACCCGCAGCAGCGCCATTGCGAGCGGACGGCCGCTGGCGTGATGATCGAGCGCCAGCCGGCCCACATGGGTTTCAAAGGCGTCGCGGCGAAACAGCCCAGTGCGCGGCTCGCCCATAATGTCGCGCAGCGCCGCCAGGCGCTGTTCTGCCAGCCGACGGCGCCGTTCGAGGCGGATCGCCGCAAACAGCCAGCCGAGGCTGGCTTCGAGCTCCGCATTGGCGGCGACGGTTGCGGCTGCGCCGCGCTCGATCGCCGCCGCGCCAGTCCGCTCGTCGCCTGCTGCGGTTACAACCAGCGTCGGCAGGTGATACAGCATTGCGTTGCGGCGCATGGCGGCGCACAGCGACAACGCCGTCGAGGCGTCGCTCGCCCCGTTCAGCATCACCGCGTCGAAGCGCTCGTCGTGCAGGCGGTCGAAACCCGCAAACGAAGAGAACGCCGCCGCCACATCCCCGCCTTGGGCCTCAAAGGCATGCCGGAGCGCCAGATATGCCGGAACCGGCGCGCCGATAAAGAGCGCTTTCAGCGCCCGCTGCTCGGAGCGGTGCGGCGGCGTGGCGCCAAGCGCAGACGCGCTCGCCGCGCGTCGCTCGCACTCTTCCTCGGCCACCGCCAGCCGCACATGCGCGTCGATTTGTGCGGCCAACAGCGATGACGGCGCAGGGTTTCCTTGAAAGAAGGATCGAAGGCGGCGCGTTCCGCGGCGGCCCA
>CAZNTI010000444.1:0-2074 GCA_964575885.1 uncultured Terricaulis sp. | reverse complement strand
CAGAGCCGTCAGAGAGCATCATGATGGCGTCGGCGACCCCCTGCTCCTTTGCCCAGGCGCCCATCACGAAATGATCATTGACGGCGGTGCAGGCGATCAGGTCGACGCCCTTTGCCTTCAATTCGGCGGCAGCCTCGCGGAAGCTGGGCAGATGGCGCGCCGAGCACGTGGGCGTGAAGGCGCCAGGTACTGCAAACAGCGCCACGGTCTTGCCGGCGAATATCTCGGCCGTGCGTTGCTGCTTCATGCCTTCCGCGGTCGGCACGTTGAATTGCACGTCCGGCAGCCGCTGGCCCACTTCGATCATCTTCACCCTCCTCGGATCACGCCTGGCTATGTAGTCCGCCCGCGGCGCCGATGCGAGGCCCCTCTTGCGCGCGGGCGCAAGGCGGCGGACCATAGTCCGCGATGACCGAAACGTTGGCGGGCAAGCTTTTGGTGGCGATGCCGGGGATGGGCGATCCCCGCTTCGCGCACACCGTGATCGTGATGTGTGCGCATGACCAGGAGCACGCCATGGGCGTGGTGATCAACAAGCCGCGCCGCGAAGTCACCTTAAGCGACGTGCTCGGACATCTGGGCCTCGACGCAGCTTCCGCGCTGGCCCAGCGCATCGTACTCGACGGCGGCCCGGTGCGCCCCGATCGCGGCTACGTGCTGCACTCGCACGATTTCGACGCCGGCAAGGACACCCGCGCCGTCACCCCCGGCATCTCCCTCACCGCCACGCGCGACGTGCTGGAAGCGGTGGCGCGCGACGAGGCGCCGGCGCACTTCCTGCTGGCGCTCGGCTGCGCCGGCTGGGGCGCGGGGCAACTGGAGAGCGAGTTGCGCGACAATGCCTGGCTGGTGGTCGACGCCGACGAGGCCATCGTCTTCGACGACGATCACGCCGCCAAATGGACGCGCGCCATTCGCGCTTTGGGCTTCGATCCCGCACAGCTGATGGGTCCGGCGGGGCGCGCGTAAGCCGCCTTACACAATCGCACGGCGCCCGCCCGCGATTTTGCAAGTTGTACTATTGTCGCAGCATCGCACGCACACCACATGCGAGTGCGGCCGTTTCGCGTTTTGCGAAACGGCGTTCGCAAAGGAAACGCATGAGCAAGTCCCCCCTCTATGCTCACATTCTGCTCGACCGGTCCGGATCCATGGAGAGCTGCCGCGACATTACAATCGACGCCTTCAACGAATACGTCATGGGGCTTCGCCGCTCCGACGACGTCGATGCGCGCATCTCGCTGACCATCTTCGACAGCGCCAGCATCGATCTGCTGCAGCACGCGCACCCGGCTGCGAGCTTCATGGAGCTCTCGCGCGCCAATTACGTGCCGCGCGCCTCGACGCCGCTGCTCGACGCCATCGGCCACGTGGTGGCGGAAACCGACAAGGTCGCTTTGCGCGACGGCGAGAAGGTCGCGCTCGTCATTCTCACCGACGGCCACGAGAACGCCAGCACGGAACACACCAAGGAGACGATCAAGAAGCTGCTGAGCGACCGCAAGGAGAACAAGGGCTGGCTGGTCGTGTTCCTGGGCGCCGATGTCGACGCCTTTGCCGAAGCCGGCGCCATCGGCATCGACGCCGGCCATTATCTCTCGCTGAAGAAAGGCAAGCTGCGCGAGTCGATGCGCTACGCCGGCGCTTCGCAGACGCGCTACGCCAAGAGCGGCGACCAGCGCGCTGGCGACTTCCTGCCGGAAGAACGCGACGACGCCGGCAAGGATTAAACGGCGGCCTAAAATCTCAACGCCTGCGGCGCTCCTTTAAGGAGCGCCGCTTTGTTTTTGCAGCGCCTCACGCCCCCCTCACCCGCACGGCGCGGCGCGCGTGACGCGCTTGGTCGACGCCGGGTGCTTCACCAGCGCCGCACCGGTGCGCGGGGGCCGCGGCGAGAGCGGGCGCTTTTAAATCTGTGCCGGAACTGCTGCGTGTGTCACCAACCTTCACGTTGGAAGCGCCGACGTTCAACAACTTTTATGACCCACTGGGCAATACGCCTCCTGATCATACCGAAGGTTTGTTCCAGCGTTTTACCGATACGCCGGGGGGCTTCGCGCGTTATTATGCTAAC
>CAZNTI010000443.1:0-2075 GCA_964575885.1 uncultured Terricaulis sp. | reverse complement strand
CGCCACCGTGGCCGGGACGTCGCCCGCCGGGACCAGGGCGGCGTTCACTCCGTCCCTTCGTCGAGTCGGGCGAGGCCATCGAGGAAGCGGTCGCGCGCGAAACGCTCGAAGAGGCGGGGCTCGTAGTGAGGGAGGTGCGGCTGCATTCGACACAGCCGTGGCCGTTTCCGCACTCGCTGATGTTCGGCGCCATCTGCGAAGTCGAAGACGATCGCGAGCGTATCGACCTGGAGGAATTGGAAAGCGCCCGCTGGTTCACCCGCGAGGAAGCAGCGGCGCTGTTGGCGGGCAAATACGAAGGCGCGTTCTGCCCGCCGCCGTTCGCCATCGCCCACCAATTACTGAAGAGTTGGGTGGCGGAGAGCTAGACTAGCAATCCACGCAATCGCTGCGCGCGGCGCGCTCCACCTGGAGCGTGACGTGGCCGATGCCAAACCGTGTTTCGATGCCATCTGCGATCGCTGCGAGAAACCCGTCGTCGCCACCTTCCGGGCGCACCAAGTGCGCGGTGAGCGCGGGCTTGGTCGCGCCCATGGCCCACACATGCAGGTCGTGCACCGCGATCACGCCCGGCTGCTCGGCCAGGTATGCGCGCACCGCGGCGACATCGATGCCGCGCGGCGCCGCATCCAGCGCGAGATCGAGCGACTCCAGCAATAAGCCCCACGTGCCCCACAGGATCAGCGCCACCACCACGACGCTGATTGCGGGATCGATCCACTCCAGCCCGGTGAGCCAGATGCCAAGGCCGGCGAGGATGACGGCGGCGGAGACGCCCGCATCGGCGGCCATGTGCAGGAAGGCGCCGCGCACGTTCACGTCGTCATGGCGCCCGCGCAGAAACAGCAGTGCAGTTGCGCCGTTGATCAGAACGCCCGCGCCCGCCACCGCCATCACCAGCGCGCCTTGAGTCGGCTCGGGCGCAGCGAAACGCGAGAGCGCCTCCCAGAGAATGCCGCCCGAAACCGCCACCAGCACCAGCGCGTTGGCCAACGCCGCCAACACAGTCGCTTTGGAAAAACCATAGGTGCGCCGTTCGCTCTTGGCCCGCGTGGCGAGCCAGGTCGCCCCCGCCGCCAGCGCCAGGCCCAGCACGTCGGAGAGATTGTGCGCGGCGTCGGATAGCAACGCTGTGGAATTGGCAAAGACGCCCGCCGCCGCTTCAAGCGCGACGAAGCCCAGGTTAAGCCCTATGGCGATGCTATAACGTCTGTCGCGGGGGGCGGCGTGTTGGTGGGCGTGATCTTGGCCGTGCGGGTGCCCGTGATGCCCATGCATGAACGCTCATGTGGGCGAGAATCGCACCTCCCGCAAGCCGGCCGTTGACAGGCCGCCGCGTCCTGCGCTGATGGCGCAGGGACGCCACAATGCCTTCACGCCGAACTTTGCTTGCGCTTGGCGCCGCCGGCTTGGCCCAGGCCTGCGTTTCGCCGCCGGCGGCGCGCTCGAGCCTGCGACTGGCGCCGGTCATCGTTTCGCATGAACGGCTGATCCGCATCGATGTCGGCTTGCGGCCTTATCGGCCGAGCGGCTTTCGCGTGGCGCGCGAGGCTTTCGGCGACAAGACGCTCGTGCACAATTACGGCCACGGCGGCGGCGGCATCACCCTGTCGTGGGGGACCGCTAAGCTCGCGGTCGATCTAGGCTTCGACGCCGCGAAACCGGATTGCGCCGTGATCGGCTGCGGCGCGGTGGGGCTGGCGACGGCGCGGCTGCTGCAAGAGCGCGGCGCGCGCGTGCGCATCTATGCGCGCGACTTGCCGCCCCACACCACCTCGAACGTCGCCGGCGCCCAGTGGTGGCCGGCTTCGGTCTATGAGCGCGCCCGCGTCGACGCTGCCTATCTTGAGCAACACGTAGCGGCGGCCCGCTTCGCGCATCGCCGCTATCAGAGCCTCGTCGGCGGCGGCTATGGCGTGAGCTGGGAACGTAATTTCGATGTGTCGGATCAGCCGAACCCCAACTATCCCGCGCCTGAAGACAGCCCGATGCGGGAGCTGGCTGTAAATCAGCGCGACCTGGCGCCCGGCGAACACCCCTTTGCCGCGCGCTACGTACGCCAGTTCGACACCATG
>CAZNTI010000442.1:0-2081 GCA_964575885.1 uncultured Terricaulis sp. | reverse complement strand
CTACCTCTGCGCCGAAGGTCGCCACGCGGACCTGACCTCGGTGATCGAACACAAAGCGCACGGCGGCCAAACCCGCCAGCTTATCAAGGGCGTCGCGCGCAAGGGCGGGCGCGGGGTGTTCCAAGGCAAGATCGTGGTCGCGCGCAGCGCGCAAAAAACCGACGCGCGCCAGTATCATCACGGCATGCTGCTGGAGGAGGGGGCCGAGATTTTCGCCAAGCCCGAACTGATGATCTATGCCGATGACGTGGCCTGCGCGCACGGCAACACCGCCGGCGGCCTCGACGAAAGCGCGCTCTTCTACATGCGCGCGCGCGGGCTGCCCGAAGCCGAAGCACGCGCCTTGCTGACCGAGAGCTTTCTGCTGGAGGCCGTGCCCGACTGGATGAAAGGTGACGTACGCGCCGAGATCGAAGCGCGCGTGGCGGCTTGGCTGAGAGGCGCGCCATGAGTTTCGACAGCGCCGCTGTCCGCGCGCAATTCCCGATCCTGGCGCGCCAGGTGCATGGGCGCCCGCTGGTCTATCTCGACAGCGCCGCCAGTGCGCAGAAGCCCGAAGCGGTGATCGAGGCGATGGCCGCCGCCATGCGTGGCCAGTACGCCAACGTGCACCGCGGCCTGCATGCGCTCGCCAACGAGACCACCGACGCCTACGAAGCCGCGCGCGCGGCGGTGGCGCGGCTGCTGAACGCGCCATCGCCGGAAACCATCGTCTTCACCAAGAGCGGCACCCAGGCCATCAACATCGTCGCCAACGGCATCGACGTCGACGCGTCCTCCAACATCGTGCTCACGGTGATGGAGCACCATTCCAACATCGTGCCTTGGCACCTTCAGCGCGAGCGGCGCGGGGCCAGCTTGCGCTGGCTCGACATCGACGATGACGGCGGCATCGACCTCGATGCGCTCGACCGGCTGATCGACCGCAACACCAAGATGGTGGCGGTCACCCACATGTCGAACGTGCTGGGGGTGAAGACGCCCGCAGCCGAGATCGCCCGCGTCGCCCACGCCAAAGGCGCGCCGGTGCTATTCGACGGCTGCCAGGCGGTCGTCCATGGCCGCGTCGACGTGCACGCCATCGATGCGGATTTCTACGCGTTCACCGGCCACAAGCTTTACGGACCCACCGGCATCGGCGTGCTCTATGGCAAGCCCGAGCGGCTGGCGGGCTTGCGCCCGTTCGAGGGCGGCGGCGAGATGATCGATATCGTCGAGCAAGGCCGTGTGACGTACAACGAGCCCCCGCATCGGTTCGAGGCGGGCACGCCCCCGATTCTGGAGGCGATCGGCCTTAAAGCGGCGATCGACTGGATCGAGGCGCAGGACCGCGCCGGCCTTGAAGCGCACGAAGCGATGCTGCGCGACCAGGCCATGTCGGCCTTGGGTGAATTGAACTGGGTGACGCTGCACGGGAGGGCCACCGACAAAGGCGCGATCGTGGCGTTCTCGGTCGACGGCGCCCATCCCCACGACGTCGCCCAGATCCTCGATCGCCAGGGGGTGGCGGTGCGGGCAGGCCACCATTGCGCGCAGCCGCTGATGGCGCGCCTGGGCGTCAGCGCCACTGCGCGGGCGAGTTTTGCGTGCTACAACACCCCTCAAGAGATCGATGTTCTGGTCGAGGCCTTGCACAAGGCCCGCAAGATGCTGAGTTAGAGGCCATGGACGGCGCAGTCTCATCCCCGCCCGCAGAGTCAGCGCTCCCGCAAGCGGAGCTCGACCGCATCACCGACGCTTTGGTGACGGCGTTCAAGACAGTGTTCGACCCCGAGATCCCGGTCGACATCTACGAACTGGGCCTTATCTACAAGGTCGACATTAACGACGAGCGCCACGTCGATATCGAGATGACGCTGACCGCGCCCGGCTGCCCGGTGGCGGGCGAAATGCCCGGTTGGGTGGAGTCGGCGGCGCGCACCGTCGAGGGCGTGCATTCGGCGCGCGTGAACCTCGTGTTCGAACCGACGTGGTCGCCGGCGCGCATGAGCGACGAAGCCAAGCTCGAACTGAACATGTTTTGAGGAATGTGACGATGAGCGACGACAAGGATGCCGATAAGCCGGCGAGCGCCAGCCCGG
>CAZNTI010000441.1:0-2086 GCA_964575885.1 uncultured Terricaulis sp. | reverse complement strand
CCTTGCAGAATTCCATGATGTTCAAACCGCGCTGACCCAGCGCGGGACCGATCGGGGGAGACGGGTTAGCCGCCCCTGCCGGCACCTGGAGCTTGATCTGCCCCAGCACCTTCTTCGCCATGTTGGCCTCTCGCTTAACGCCGACCGATCGCTAAACCGGCCCGCCTGAGTGGGTGCGTGGTCAGGGAGGGCGAACCTCCTCCCACGCGGAAGGCGGGGCTTATAGCGGAGCGATATCGGCTTGTCGACGCCCCGCGCATCCGTGCTAACGCTCGCCCATGGAACCGCTCCTGGTTTGGGAAGTGCTGCTGCGCGGCGCCGCCGTGGGCGCGCTGGCGGCGATCGCCGCAGCGCTTCTGCGCAGCCCCAGCGCGGCGGTGCGGATCGCGGGTCTGCTGTTGTGCCTGAGCGCGGCCTCCTACGTGCTCAATTCCTCCCCGACCATCCGCCCGATCCTCGGCCTCATCTCCTTGCCCGTACATTTCTTCGCGCTGGGCGGAGCGGGCTGCTTCTGGCTGTTCATCGTCACCGTGTTCGAGGACCGCCCGATCTCGCCGCTGACGATCGCGCCGGCAGCGGTGCTGACCGTGGTTGGACTGGCGGGCTGGTTAGGGCGCCAGGAGATGAGCAGTCCGGTTTGGATCGGCCACAACCTGATCGAAGCGGGACTTGCCGTGCATGCGCTGGTGGTGATCGCCCGCTCGTGGCGGGGCGACCTGGTGGAAGCGCGCCGGCGCCTGCGCGGACCGGTGCTTGCGGTGGTCACCAGCTATGTGCTGGCGCTGTCGGGCTTCGAGATCGGCGAGGGGCTGGGCCTGCGCCAGCCCTGGTTCGACATCGCAGGCGCCACCGCACTCGCCTTCATGTGCGGCCTTGGTGCGGTGGCGTTCTTGCGGGCCGAGGCCGACCTGTTCGGCGCCGCCGTCGCGGCCGCGCCCGCCGCGACCGCCCAAACGCTCAACGCCGGCGACCGCCACCTGCTGGCGCGCCTCGAGACGGCGATGGGCGCAGGCGAGGCGTGGCGGCGCGAAGGCCTCACCATTGGCGCCATCGCCGCCGAGATCGGCGCGCCCGAACACAAATTGCGGCGCCTGATCAACGACCATCTTGGCTTTCGCAACTTCGCCGCGTTCGTGAACGCACGCCGGATCGACGCCGCCAAGCTGCGCCTGGCCGACCCCGCCAAAGCGCGCGAGCCGGTTTCAGCGATCGCCTTCGACCTCGGCTTCGGCTCGCTTGGGCCATTCAACCGCGCTTTCAAGGAAGCGACCGGCCAAACGCCCACCGAATGGCGCCGCGCCGCGCTCGCCGGAACTGGAATTTCCTAGCCGATTTCGAAACCGGGCGGCCTTTTCCGGCCACGGCGAGACGCACGCGGCCGGCGCGCGTCATGGCCTGCATCGTCGCAACGGAGGTGACGATGCAACTCCCTGAACTTTCGGCCATCGCCATGCAATGGCTCATGAACATGAACAGTGACATCACCCGCTACGCCATCTTCGCGGTGTCGGTGTGGCTGGTGCTGTGGGTGGCGCTCGCGCGCCCGCTCGCGGCGCGCAAGATCCGCCCCGACACCCCCAAACCCAGGCAAATGCTGATCGAATTCGCCGTCTCCATTCGCTCGATTGCGATCTTCTCAACGATCGGCCTGATTTCGTTCCTGCTTGAGCGCATGGGCTACCTGCCCGGTCCGCAGATAGCGGCGGGCTGGGGCCCGATATGGTTTTGGGCAAGCCTCGCGCTGATGATCGTCGCCCACGACACCTACTTCTATTGGAGCCACCGGCTGCTGCACGATCCGCGCCTGTTCCGCATCTTCCACCGCCGCCACCATCGCTCGCACAATCCCTCGCCGTTCACCGCGTACTCGTTCGACCTGGGCGAAGCTGCGGTGATGGGGGCCTTCGTGCCGTTGTGGATGATGGCGGTGCCGACCGAATGGCCGGTGGTGGGGCTGTTCATGCTGCACCAGATCGCGCGCAATACGCTGGGCCACGCCGGCTACGAATTGTTCCCCGCGCGGCGCGACGGACGCCCGCTGTTCGGCTTTCTCACAACCGTCACCCACCACGACCTGCACCATGCC
>CAZNTI010000440.1:0-2098 GCA_964575885.1 uncultured Terricaulis sp. | reverse complement strand
TTCGGCCATGAAAGTCAAGTCGTCGCTCAAGTCGCTGAAGGCCCGTCACCGGGCTTGCCGGGTCGTGCGCCGCAAGGGCCGGGTGTACATCATCAACAAGGTCGACCCGCGTTATAAGGCCAAGCAGGGCTGAAACGCGGCGCTTGTCAGGCGCCGCAACCCCTCGCAAATGCCGCATAATTGGGCTACGCTTTCGACCTGAAACTCAGGTCGCGATGCGCCAATTCCTTATAGCTGCTGTTATTTGCCCGGCGCTGGCCGCGTGCGGTCTTGGCGCGAGTGCGCCCACGCGCACCGATCCCGAGCTTGACGCTCTGTTCGTGCAGCTGGCGCAGGCGCCGGACGCCGCGGCCGCGGCGCCAATCCAGGACGCCATCGCGGCCGAATGGGCGGACTCGGGCTCCGCCACCATCAACGTCCTGCTGGAGCGCGCCGACGCCGCCGCGCAGGCCGGCGACGCCGAGCTTGCCATCGGCTTCCTCGATCAAGCGAGCGACCTTGCGCCGGATTACGCCGAGCCTTGGAGCCGGCGCGCCGGCATCGCCTATCGCATCGAGGACTATGCGGGCGCTATCGATGCGATCCAGGAAACCCTGAAGCGAGAGCCGCGCCATTTCGCCGCCATGGCGGGCTTGGGCCTCATCTACGAGGATCTGGGCGAGCAACGTGCGGCGCTGGAAGCGTTCCGCGCCGCTCTGGTCGTGCATCCCCACTACGGCGTCGCGCTTGAAGGCGTTCGCCGGCTCGAGCCGCGCGTCGACGGCCGCGACGCATGATCGTGTGGCTGCTCGCCGCCGCGCTGGCGGCGGCCCTCGCAGCCCTCGCGCTTTCCGCTCACGCACGCGGCTACGTTCGCCGCGTTGAGTCGCGCTGGCCGCCGCAGGGCCGCATCATCGAAGCTGGCGGCTTACGTCTGCACGTTTGCGAAGACGGATCGGCGAACGCGCCGCGCCTACTGCTTATTCACGGCGCCAGCGCCAATTTGCGCGAACTGTGGCAGCCGTTAGCGCCCGCACTCGCGCCGGATTTCCGCGTCGTCGCCTATGATCGCCCCGGCATGGGCTTTTCCGATCGCAGCAAGCGCGACGGCCATACCCTCTCCGCGCATGCGCAGGCCGCGCGCATCGCGCTGGAGGCGACGGGCGCCGGGCCGGCGATCGTCGTCGCCCACTCGTACGGCGCAGCGGTGGCGCTGCGGCTGGCGCTCGATCATCCCAAGCTGGTCGCGGGGCTCGTGCTGGTGGCCCCCGCGAGCCACCCGTTTCCCACCAAACCCGCATGGTGGGCGCGACTAGCGGCGACGCCGGCGCTCGGCGGCGCCTTCTGCGGACTTCTGGTTCCGTGGCTGGGGCCGCTGATGGGGCGCGCCGGCATCGCCAACAATTTCGCCCCGGCGCAACCGCCGCCGAACTACTTCGAAGACGCCGGCGTCGGCCTCATCTTCCGCCCGCGCGCGTTTCGCGCCAGCGCCCGCGACATGGTCGCCGCCAACCATGAGTTCGCCGCGCAGGCGCCGCGTTATGCGGAGCTTTATACACACGCCGTGATCATCACCGCCGAGAAGGATCGCGTGGTCAGCCCCAAGCGGCACGCCCGCGCGCTCGCCGCGGATTTGCCCGCCGCCGAACTGGTGATCGCGCCCGATACCGGCCACATGCCCCACCGGCTGCGCACCGATCTGGTGCTGGCGGCGATTCGGCGCGTCAACGAGATGGCGGCGCAGGAAGCGCGCGGCTAGCCTCGATTCTCGAACGATTCGACTCTCGAAACGAGGTTCCCGATGCCGGACTTTGGCGCTGCCGAAACTGTCGCTCCGCAATCGCTGACGCAAACCACGCAGGAAAAGCTGCGCCAGCTCGTCGCGCGTATCGAAAAGCTCGAAGAAGAGAAAAAATCGATCGCCGACGACATCAAGGAAACCTACGCCGAGGCCAAGGCGGTGGGCTTCGACACCAAGGTGCTGCGCCAGGTGGTGCGTTACCGCAAGCAGGACCGCCAGGAGCGCGAAGAGCAGGAGCAGGTGCGCGAATTGTACCTGCACGCGCTCGGGGAGCTCTGAAGCCGCGGCGACATGCCCCCGCCGCTGCGCGCAACCTTC
>CAZNTI010000439.1:0-2100 GCA_964575885.1 uncultured Terricaulis sp. | reverse complement strand
CCATGGCGCGATTGAAGCCGGCATCAATAGCCATTGCGGGGCCGCGCCCGAGTGCAGCCTCCTCGCGCATGCGCTCGTAGATCAGCACGTTGGCGTCCACCGCCATGGCGATGGTGAGGATGAGGCCGGCGATGCCGGGCAAGGTCAGCGCGGCGCCGATCATCGACATCGCGGCCAGGATGAGCACCCCGTTCACGACCAGCGCGACGCAGGCGATGATGCCGAACAGCCCATACGCGAGCACCATGAACGCCACCGTGACCAGGCCCGCCATCAGCGACGCGATGGCGCCGGATTCGATGGCGTCTTGCCCGAGCCCCGCGCCGACAGTCCGCTCCTCGATCACGCTGAGCGGCGCCGGCAGCGCCCCGGCGTTGAGCATGACCGCCAGTTCGCTTGCTGACTGCGGCGTGAAATTGCCGGAGATCTGCCCGGTTCCACCGCAAATCGGCTCGTTGATGCGCGGCGCCGTCAGCACCTGATTGTCGAGCAGGATGGCGAAGCGCTGATCGGTGAATTGCTGGGTGATGCGGCAGAATTGGCGCGAGCCCTGGCTGTCCAGCTGGAAGGCGAGCACGAACTCGCCGGTTTGCCCGTCGGTCGAGGCGTTGGCGCGCACCAGCCGCTCGCCGGTAAAGCGCGGGCGGCGTTCAACCACCTCGGGCCCATCGCCGATGGTGGGATAAGGCGGGACCACCATGGCGCCGGGAGGGATGCGCCCGGCGGCGGCGTCTTCGGGCGAAAGCTCGCGCACCATGTGGAACGTCATCAGCGCCGTCTGTCCGATGCGGTCCTTCAATTGCTGCGGGTCGGTGACGCCCGGCGCCTGCACCACGATGCGCTGATCGCCCTGGCGCACGATCGAGACTTCGCTGGTGCCGGTGGGATCGATACGGCGACGGATCACCTCGATCGATTGCTGCGCGGCCTGGCGGCTGAGCTCGCGCAGATAAGCAGGCGTGATGCGGGCTTCGATCAAGCCGTCCTCGCCCACCACAAGATCGATGATGCTGTTGCCGGTGGTCGCCGATTGCGAGATCGGGCGCAGTGCGATTCGGGCCCGATCGAGATCCTCGGCGTTGATCACCCGCAGCCGCGCTGCGTCGCCCACCACGCTGCGCGCAGTGTAGGCGATGCGCGGCTCGGCTTCACGCAGCGCCACCGCCATCTGATCGGCGATGTTTTCAAGCTGCTGCTGCTGCATGGTGGCGACATCGATCTCGAGCAGGAGCTGGGAGCCGCCCTGCAGGTCGAGACCGAGATTGATCGCCTGACGCGGCAAGAAGCTCGGCAGAGTCTCTCGCACGCGCTCGGGCAGGAAATTCGGCAACGCGAACGCGATGCCGAGCGCGGTCACGACCGCGACGAGAATAAGGCGCCAGCGCGCGACCTGAAGCATCGATCAGCTCGGCTTCGAATCGTTAGCGGGCGCAGGCTCTGTCTTGGAACGCACTTCGGCGATCGTGCTGCGCACCACGCGTACGTCCACATTGGGCGCAAGCTCGACCCGCACTTCGTCATCCTGGAGCGACTTCACTTTGCCGATAAGGCCGCCCGAGGTCACCACCACGTCGCCCTTATGCAGCGCCGCGATCATTTCCATGTGGCGCTTGCGCGCCTGCTGTTGGGGCCGGATCAGCAGAAAGTAAAACACGATAACCACCAGCACCAGCGGCAGCATCTGCATCAGAATGTCGGTACCCGATGCGCCGGCGGGGGTCTGCGCGAAAGCGGAAGAGATGAACATTGGTCCTCGCATGCGGCGGCGCGCAGAAACCTGGGCGCCTCAACCGAACGGATTAATATCCGGCGGGGAGCCGTCCCCGCGAGCGGCGCGGACTATATCGACCAGCCGCGCCATTTCAACGGCTGCGACAGCGCTTGGAGCGCCCTATCGCCGCAGCTGAGGCTCAAGGTGATCGACCCATCAGCGGCGCCGGGTCTAGCGCGTCGCGCCCGCGCCGCACCTGAAACAGCAGCCGCGCGCGCCCGTCGCTGCGCGGTCCCAGCTCGGCGATGGGCTGGCCGGCGCGCACCGGCTGGCCCACGCAACCTGGTTGTGCGACACACGCTGGGTGTCCAAAACGCCTGGAACAACGA
>CAZNTI010000438.1:0-2108 GCA_964575885.1 uncultured Terricaulis sp. | reverse complement strand
GCGCGGGTGGTGAGCGCGCCGAGATCGGAGCCCGCCTGCGGCTCGGTCAAATTCATAGTGCCGGTCCATACGCCGCTAACCAGCTTCTCCAGAAAGCGCGCCTTCTGCTCGGGCGCGCCGTGCTGCTCGATCGCCTCGATGGCGCCGAGGGTCAGCATCGGCAGGAGCCCGAAGCTCATATTGGCGCTGTGCAGCATCTCATAGACGGCAAGCGAAACCGCGCGCGGCAACCCCTGCCCGCCATAAGCCGGATCTCCAGACAGACCCTGCCAGCCGCCCTGCCGGAACGCCTCGTACGCCTCGCGAAATCCCGGCGCTGCGCGCACGACGCCATCGCTCAGCGCCACGCCCGTCCGGTCGGCGCTGCGGTTGATGGGTGCGAGCGTCTGCGCGGCGAGCGCCCCGGCGCCATCGAGGATCGCGGCCAGCACCTCGGCGTCGAGGTCGCCAAAGCGTCCCTCCGCTTTGAGAGACCAAAGATCGGCGCAGGCTTCGAGCGCAAAGCGCATATCGGCGACAGGCGGGGCGTAGACCATGCAGGCTCCTTGGGCGAGTGCGCGCTATTGTGATTGATGCCGGGCGGCTGGCAAGGTAACGCCCGTGTGCCTGCTGGCGGGCGCGGGCCCGCGCGCTACATAACGCCCGCTCAGCAAGGGAGAGCCTCATCATGAAAGCCTGGACGATTGCCGCGGCGGCGCTTGCGCTCGTTGCGTGTTCGCAGCCCGCCGAGACCGACGCGCCGCCGGCCGCGCCGCCGGCGGAAGTCAACGCGCCGACCGGAACCTATGTGCTCGATCCGACCCACACGACGGTAAGCGTCCGCGTGAAGCACTTCGGGCTTTCGAACTATGTGCTGCGGCTGAATGCGGTTGAAGGCGTGCTCACCTTCAACGCCGAGGACCCGACGCAATCGAGCGTCGAGGCCACCGTGCAGACCGCGTCGCTCGACACCCCTTATGGCGGCGACCGCGACTTTGACGCTGAGCTGCAGAACTCGGAATGGCTCGACGCTGCGGGCTTCCCCACCGCGACCTTCCGCTCGACCAGCATCGAGAGCACCGGGCCGGCCACCGCCCGCGTCAGCGGCGACATCACCATCAAAGGGGTGACGCGCCCGATCACGCTCGACGTGACCTACAACACCAGCCATGCGCGCCATCCGATGGGCTTTCCCACGCAATTGATCGGCTTCTCGGCGCGCGGCGTGATCAACCGCGTCGATTTCGGCATCGGCGCTCAGACCCTGGTGCCGTCCACGCCAGGGGCCAGCGACGGCGTCGCGACCGAGGTGGAGCTGCTGATCGAAGCCGAGTTCACGCGCCCGCTTGAGGCGCCGGCCCCGGCAAACTGAGATGAGCGCTGCACCGCAGCGCTACACGGCGGTGGCGATCGTCCTGCACTGGGCGATCGCCGCAGCTATCCTGCTGATGATCCCGCTCGGCTTCTGGATGCATGGCCGGGCCGAGGATGGCGACATCAGCGCGCCGGTGTTTGCGGCCTTTCAGCTGCACAAATCGGTGGGGCTGACAGTGCTGGCGCTCAGCCTCGTGCGGTTGGGCTGGCGTCTGGCCAATCCCCCGCCGCCGCTGCCGGAGCACATGCCCGCCTGGGAGCGGAGCGCGGCGCAGGCGACGCACTGGGCTTTTTACTTCATCATGCTCGCCATGCCGCTCTCGGGGTGGCTCTATGTATCGACCGGCTGGTCGGCGCCGCTGGATGAACCGCTGACGCTGACCACCAGCTATTTCGGCCTGTTCGATGTACCCGCGCTGTTCGGCCTCGCCGGCGCCGGCCAAGACGTGCGCGAAGCCGCCGCGGAAGCCGCCTTCACCGCGCACTGGGTGCTTGCCTACGCCGTCATCGGGCTCGCTGCGCTGCACGTCGCGGCGGCGCTCAAGCATCACCTCTTCGATGGCGACACGGTGCTGGCGCAGATGGCGCCGGGCCTGCGTGCGCGCTTCGGCGGCGAACCGGCGCCGCGCAATCCGCTGCGGCTGGCCATCCTTGGCGGCGGGCTGGGCCTCACCGCCATCGGCGTCATCGCGTTTGTGATGGCGACGCCGTTGTGGCGGCCTGCGCCGGCGGCGCAGGAGGCGGCCGCTGGCGCC
>CAZNTI010000437.1:0-2110 GCA_964575885.1 uncultured Terricaulis sp. | reverse complement strand
GGCGCCTTCAAGGGCCGCTACCACGTGCTGGGCGGTGTGCTGTCGGCGCTCGATGGCGTTCGCCCCGAAGACCTGCGCATCGCAAAGCTGATCGAGCGCGCGAGCACGAGCGGCGTGCGCGAGGTGATCCTGGCGCTCTCCGCCACCGTCGATGGCCAAACCACCGCCCATGTTCTCGCCGAACGGCTGGCGCCGCTGTCGCTGACGGTCAGCCGGCTGTCGCACGGCGTGCCGGTCGGCGGCGAGCTTGACCTCCTAGACGACGGCACGCTATTCGCCGCCTTGCAAAGCAGGCGCGCCACATGAACCAGGTTCGGGTAGCCGATCTGATCGCGATCCCGGCGGACTCGCCGATGAGCCGCTTCGCGGATCGCGCGCCCTGGGACTGGACAGTCAATGCCAAAGCCATGCTGGGCGAGCTGATCGCGGCGCGCGGGCGTGACTACGCCATCGACGGCGATATTGCGGTGCATGCCAGCGCACGCGTCGAGTCAGGCGCGGTCATCAAAGGCCCGGCGCTGATCGGGCCGGATTGCTTCATCGCCTCGACTGCGCTGATCCGCGGCGGCTGCTGGCTCGGCGCAGGCTGCATTATCGGGCCGGCGGCGGAACTCAAGACCACGTTCATGTTCGACGGCTCGAAGCTTGCGCATCTGAATTTCGTCGGCGACTCGGTGCTGGGTTTCGACGTCAACATCGAAGCCGGCGCTATGATCGCCAACTATCGCAACGAGTGCGCCAACAAGCACATCCGCATCCTGTTCGAAGGCGGCTATTTCGAAACCGGGGTGGAGAAATTCGGCGCGCTGGTCGGCGATCATGCGCGCATCGGCGCCAACGCCGTCATCGCGCCGGGCGCGCTGGTGCCGGCATACGCCGCGGTGCAGCGGCTGTCGCTGATCGACCAGGCGCCGCCCGCCTAGTCCTCGCGATGTCGCTCAAGGCAGCGCGTGCGTGCGCGGGTAACGCGGGGGTCCATGAGCCCCTCGTTGCTGAAGCGCGCCAGCGCGGCCTCGTATTCCTCGTAGGTCAGCGTTTGGGTGAGCGTGGCCCAGGTGCAGCTGCAGACAGCGCTTTCCGGCGGACACGAGGCTTCAAAGCGCGCGCGCGCACTTTCAGGATATGGATGGGGCGGGCGCTCTGCGCACGCCGTTATGAGCAACGCCCCGCACAGGGCGATGATAGCCCGCAGCATGTTTCCGCGTCTCCGCGCCCGGCAAATTCTGCCGCCCGCATTCGCATAGTATGGGTCATCATACTTAACAAAGCCGCGCGCCGACAGCGTTAAGGCGAAGGCGCCGCGACCGGCTCAGATGCTTGGGCCTCACCGACGCACGCGAGCCTGAAACCCTCGATCTGGGCGATCACCGGGCTGGCGCTGCGCTCTAGGGGCGACATGCGTTCGACGGCGGCGAAATCTTCCGGCGTAATGCTCGCTTCTATGCGCGCCCAGGTACAGCCGCAGATGCCGGGCGCCGGATTCTGCGCCTCGCAGGCGCGCATGAAATTGGCCTCGTACGCCGCGGGATAGGCGGCCGGGGCGCGCTGTCCGCACGCGGCGAGCATCGCGCCAACAGCAAGCACGACCCAGAACCGGCCTACCATGTCGGGTCGCGGAGGCATTGGCGCATCACCTCCGCATACTGCGCAAGCGTGCCGGCGTCCGGCGCGCGGCCCTCGGCGCCAGCGCGGTCAAGCGCCAGCGAGTCCGCATAAGGCACGGTGCGCTCGATGTTGCGAATACCGCACTCGCACACCGCACGCGGCAAGCCATCCTCGCCTTCCATGCAGCCGCCGATAAAATTCTGACGGAAGAAGTACGGATAGCCCTCGGGATTGACGGTCGCGGGCTCCTTGCCGGCGCCCTGAGCGAGGCCGGGACCGGCGAACGCGCCGAGCGACGCCAGGATGACGATAGCGATAACGGCGATACGCATGGGCGACCCTCCTATGCGCATACCAGCCTAGTTGGCGTCCTCAAGCAAGCGCCGCCCAATCACCTGCGCCTGGATTTCGCCGGCGCCCTCGAAGATGTTGAGGATGCGCGCGTCGCAGAGCACGCGGCTGATCGGATATTCCAGCGCAAAGCCGTTGCCGCCGTGGATTTGCA
>CAZNTI010000436.1:0-2118 GCA_964575885.1 uncultured Terricaulis sp. | reverse complement strand
ATCGCGTCGGCCACCACGTCCTGCACCATGTAGCCGGTGGGCGCGAGCAGCGCCTGCGGAAAGCCCGGGTCGGCCTCCACGAGTGAGCGGATGAAGTGGCTTTTGCCGGTGCCGGCGCGACCGGTGACCAGCACGATCGGGGTGCGGTCGCTGAGGGCGTTGCGCGCTTCGGCGATGGCGGCGTCGGTGGAGGCGGCGGCGAGATTCGGCATCGGGCTAGTGTAACCGCGCCGGGTGCGCGCGTCTGGTTCTTGGCGCAGGCTCGCCACAATTGTATGGGCAATCGGCAAATGGGTGGGATGGCGTTGGCTGTCCGATCGGGTTTCATCGCGACTTGAGGAGAACCACGATGAAAGTAGTTCTGGGCGCCGCCGCGGCGGTGGTTTTGATGTGTGGCGCGGCGTTTGCGCAAACCGAAGGCGCGGCGACCGCGCCCGCGGCGACGCTGCCGGCGTCACGTTGCGAAACATTGCCGCCGGGGCCGCCGGCGCCCGATCCCGCTGCCGTCAACGCCAATGCGATGCGCGAAGCGATCGCCGCCTTCGAGGCCTGGCAGGATGTTGCGGAACCGATTTTGGCGTGCCGCCGCGCCGAAGCCGTGGAGCTTGACGCGACCGCACGCCAGCGGACGGCAGAATACAATGCCGCGACCGCGCAGGTGCGCGCCACGCAAGGGGAATGGCAAACCGCGACCGATGCGTTCAACGCACGCCGTTCGCGCCGCTAGGCGCCGTTCACACGCTATCGAGCGCCTGGGTCAAATCCGCGATCAAGTCGTCGGCGTCCTCTAGCCCGATCGAGATGCGGACCAAGCCAGGCGTGATCGACAGCTTGGCGAGTTCCTGGGCGGGCAAGCCCGAATGCGTCATGGACGCGGGATGGGTTGCAAGCGTCTCGGCGCCGCCGACGCTGACCGCGAGCTTGATCAGCTGAAACGCGTCAAGCGCGCGGAAGGCGGCTGCTTCGCCGCCCCGGATCTCGAAGGAGAAGGTCGAGCCGGCGCTGCGGTTCTGGCGCGCGTGCAAGGCCCGATCCGGGTGCTCGGCGGGCAGCTGGTCGAGATGCCAGACATTCTCGATTTTGGCGTGCGCCTTCAGGAAATCGGCGATTCTGCGGGCGCTCGCCGCCCCCGCCTCCATCCTCACCTTTAGCGTCTCAAGCGAGCGCAACAGCAGCCAGGCGGTGTGGGGATCGCACATGGTGCCGAGCGTCGAACGCATGCGCCGCACGGGCGCGAGCATCGCCTTGGAGCCCGACACGCAGCCGGCGATCAGGTCGGAATGGCCCCCGACATATTTGGTGAGCGAGGTGGCGACGATATCGGCGCCGTGCGCGAGCGGCGAGGAGAAGACCGGCCCCAGCAGCGTATTGTCCACGATCACCGGAGGGCGCGCGCCGCCGGTAATCAAGGTTTCAGCAACGCTGCGCGCCGCGGCGATATCGACAAGCGCGTTGGTCGGATTTGCTGGCGTCTCGATGAACAGCGCGCCGACGCGGCCGAGGGCCTTGGCTGTTTGCGCCGCGGCGGCGATCGCTTCGGGTCCGCGTTCGGCGTCGAAGCTCGCATGCGCGATGCCGAATTCCGGCAGGATAGAGTGCAGAAGCGTCTCGACGCCGCCATACATCGGCTTGCTGTGCAGCACGACATCGCCGGGGCGCAAATAAGCCCACAGCGCCGTTGAGATCGCCGCCATGCCCGACGCGAAAGCGAGCGAAGCTTCAGCCTGGTCCCAGATCGCCAGCCGGTCTTCGAGCACTTCGAGGTTCGGATTGTTGAAGCGGGAATAGATGAGGCCCGGCTCTTCATCCGGCCCAAGCTTGCGCCGGCCTTGCAGGGTCGCGAAGAAATCCTTGCCGTCTTCAGCGGAGCGGAACACGAAAGTCGAGGTCTGAAATTGCGGCGGCTTCAGCGATCCTTCCGACAGCATAGGATCGTAGCCGTAGCCCAGCATCAGCGTTTCCGGCTTCAGCGGGCGGTTGTTGAGCGTGCGCCTGCGCCATTTCTTTTCGGCCACGTGCGGCCTCCGTTTTGCGGCAACGCATCAGTTCTCCGCCGCGCCGCGCCGGAATTCAATGCCGCTTAAACGGTCCAGGCGGCGTCGCGGGGCGCGGGCCTCG
>CAZNTI010000435.1:0-2118 GCA_964575885.1 uncultured Terricaulis sp. | reverse complement strand
GCGTTGTGGCGCCAAGAGGGTGATGGTGCCGCCTAGGTGACTCGAACACCTGACCTACGCATTACGAATGCGCCGCTCTACCGGCTGAGCTAAGGCGGCCCCGAGGCGCAAGCGCGTAACGCGGCGCCTCCGAGAGGCGGTTCAATACGCGCCCCCGCCCGGCTTCGCAAGGCCGGCCACCCCCTTGTCAGTCCCCAGAGCGGCCTGCCGGCGGCAGCGCCCGCTCCGGAACAGCGTCGAGCGCCACGCCCTTAGGCATCGCCCCAACCACCCAGCGTCCGAAGATCGGCAGCATCAGCAAAATCAGCCCGAACTTGAGCAGGGGCGCGACAGCCAGCCCATCGAGCGGCGTCGGCACGGCCACGATGGCGATCGCGGCCAAGCTCAATGTCACAAGCGCGCCCAGCACTAGCAGGTAGTACCGCTTCGGGGTTTCGCCGATCAGCGCGCGCGCCTTGGGGTTGGCGACGGCGATGCGCGCCACCGCGGCGCGCACGAACGGCGCATAAGCGCCGCTGCGATCCTCGAAGCGGCGGGGCCCGAGGCAATGGGCGTTGTCGATCTCGATACGCGGCCCGTGCTTGGAGTGCAGCTCGAACACGTGCCGGAACGGCTTGGTGCGCGTGGGCGCAGCGCGCAGACGCACGCTGATCACCTCCGCCCACGGATAGCGGCGCTCCCGGCCCGAGCCGCCGCGGGTGACGAGAGCATCCGCTTCGACCCGCCACTCGCGCTCGCTGCGCGAGATCGCGGTGCGGCGGCGCCGGTATACGGCGGCGGAGGTGGCGACCTGGATGTCCATCTCTGAAGCAGCGATTTCAGCGCGCGCGCGCCTGAACGGCAAGTCCTTGAACGCGCGCAGCACTGTCATTGGTCGCGCGGCTTCATGACGCCGGAGAACGTGAGAATCGCAAGCGCGGTAAGCACCGCGCCCAGCAGCGCGTAGAGCGCATGCGCCCAGCGCCATAGCGCCACGCCTTCAAACAGCCGCCAATCGCTTTGCGGCGACAGCGCGACGCCGGCGGGCAGATCGGCCCGCGCCGTGCGCCCGGGTACGCAGCGGCTCTCCTGCCCGAGTTCGATCACCGGCAGCGCCACGTCAATGGCGTAAAGGGCAGGCTCCACCGCGCCATTGCAGGCTTGCCCCTGGGGCGTAACCAGCGCCCCTTGCGCGTTCATCGCCAGCACGCCGGCCACCCCAAGCGCCAGAAACACCACCAGCGCCCTCGCGACCCGAATGGGCGCCAGGCCATAGCCGGCGATCAGCCCGAACAGCGACGACAATACCCAGCTCAGCGGCCCCGCCGAGGCGCTTCGGGTGGCGATGTCGTGCTGCGCCAGCAGGATGCGGCGTGCATCCTCACGCCGCCCGGCGCGCGCATAGACTTGCGCTGCGTGCGCAAAAGGCTGCGGCGAGAAGCGCTGATCGGGCCCGCGCCCCCGCTTCAGCCAGGACAAGCGCTGGCGCCAATGCTCGTCGGGGCTATCGATCCGCGCGTAGTTGAAGCCCCCGAGGTCGAGGCTTGCGCCATCGACGCCCCAGCCGGCTTTCACATCGTCGTCGAGCGCCGAACACGCAGCGCCCGAGGCGTCGATGCGCGCGTCCTGCTGGGTCACCAGACCGCGCGCCTGCCATGGCCCGCCAATGGTCGCATCCGCAAACGACAGCAACGCCCCCTTCTGGCCGTCGGGTCCCGGACCGCGCAGTTCGAGGTTGAGCCACGCCAAGGCGCCCTCGATGCGGGCGCGATCGAACTTGGCGCCGCCTTCGATCACTGTTTTTTGGCCGTGCGGGGCGAAGCCGTTCTCGGCGATCTTAAATGTGACATTGCCTCCGGCGCGCAGATTGGGGGCGCGGACCGCCCAGGCCCCGCCATTGATGAAGCGTCCGCCGCCGAAGGCGACATAGCCGCTCACGCGCGCGTCAGCCAGGAACACTTCGCCCTTGATGTTGGCGCCCTGCAGCAGCAGCGCCCCGCCCACGCGCACGCTTGTAGCTTCGAGCGCGTAGTCGTGTTGCGCCACCGCAGAGAGCTTGCGCTGCGCGATCTCGACCCCGCGCAGATCGAGGTTGGCCGAGATGTCGGCGCCGGCGAACTTGAGCGCCCCCTCCGCCTT
>CAZNTI010000434.1:0-2119 GCA_964575885.1 uncultured Terricaulis sp. | reverse complement strand
GGGCTTCACCGGCGGCGGCAAGGGCGCCGGCATGATGTACGTCGCCGGCAAGCAGGATCACAAAGTCGATAATCCGGACATGGTCGAGCACATCGTAGCGCTGGTGGAGGCAAGGGCGGCGGAGATAAGGGGCGGGTGAGGCCTGCTTTGGTCCGATGCTGGGACGCTGAGGGCTACTGAAAACATCATGTTCTTGATCTATAGCGACGAAATTCTCGTTGGACGATCGGCGCTGGAGAAAGGCGATAGCCCTATGGGTGTCGCGTTCGGTGACTTTACGCCAACGCCCGCGTTCGAGGCTCTCCGAGCGAAAATAGCTGAAGGCTCAAGAGCTCAAGAAACCCGAGTGTTCTCGGGTCTGAGAATATGCATGCCTGATGGTTCCCCGATCATCTGCGCGCACGTTGGAGTGTTGGAGGCTGGCGATTTTGCGGCGCCGCTCGGTTGGGAGGTTGAATGCATCGGGTTTGAAGACCCTCAGTATGCCGACCTCTTCCCGCACCATGTCAAAGACTACGAAGACGCGATGAGTGATGGACCATGACTGCGTCCGGCGAGCTTCGGACTAGCCCTCCACATCCCGCAAGCGCAACGACACTTGCGGCAGCAGCGCCGGGACGAGCGCTTCATCCGGCGCGTGTTCGGTTTCAGCGCTGTAGCGTCCGTCCGCTGGCGCGGCATAGCGATGCGTGACCAAAGTCAGCGCATTCACAACCCAGTAGTCCCGCACGCCGTGACGCGCGTAGAGGCGCGCTTTGCGCCCGCGATCTTTCTTCAGTGATTTGTCCGCGACTTCGATCACCAGCAGGGCGTCGGGGCCGCGCACCGCTTCCGGCGCCAGCGCGCGCGGATAGACGATGATGTCGGGGATGGTGACATCGCCATCGGCCTCCAGGTAGAAGCCAGGCTCGCTGTCGATCCAGTATCGGTCCCCTAGCTGGAAATAGAGTTGCCTCAACAGCCAGCGCTTCACGCGCATGTGGGGCGGGCTCGGCGCCATCATTTCGATGATCTCCCCATCGATCACCTCGTAACGGCGCTCGTCATCGAGGATGCCGGCGTCCAGCATGCGGCGCACGTCCGACGCGGTGAAGCGAACGCGCTCGTCGGAGGCTTCTAGGCCGGGGTGCGAGAGGGTATCGGTCATTACCCGTGACAAGTTAGCACAGACTGGCCTTGGCGGCCAAACTCCCCGGCGCCAGGCGACGCTCGGCACGCGCGAAGGTCTATGGAGCTTGGCGGACTGAAGGTCGACAAGGGCGGCGCATTCGCCCATATCTTGGCGATCCAAGCCCGTCTCAAGGACCAGTCCCATGCTGCAGCGTCATCTGCAGGAAACCTATGAATATCTGTTCGACGCCGCGCATCGGGCGCTGCAGGCGGGCGGCTCGTTTGCGCCGTTCGGGGCCGGCATCCGCAAGACCGGCGAGCAAATTCATACCAATGTCGATCTGCCGGTTGAGCAATCGGTTCCCGCCGACCACATCTCGGGGCTGATCGCCGGCTTTCGCCTCGACGACAAGGATAATGGTCTGATCGCCGCGGGCCTCGTGTTCGACGGGCGCGCGCGCAGCGATGACGCCAGCGCCTTGTGCTTTCACATCGAAGCCGCCAACGGGCGCGCGGTGGAGGTGATCGTGCCCTATGACCGGCGCTCGGCTTCCGAACTGGCTTTCGCCGCGCCGCAAGTTTCCGAAGTGGCGCCCGAGATTTTTCTCGACGTGACGTGACCGCAGCCGATGTCTGATTATGCAAGGTTGGAGCGCCGCCTGAAACAGGCGGTGGATCGATTCGAACGGATCGAAGCGCGCCTGGCGGCCGCCAGCGACGGCGCCGAGATCGTCAAGCTCGGCCAGGAGCACGCCGAGTTGAAGCCGCTGGTGGAGGCGGTGGCGGCGCTCGAAGCGCTGCGCGGCGAGGTCGCCAATCTCGAAGCGATGGCGGCGGGCGACGATGCGGAGATGGCCGCACTCGCGGCCGAGGAATTGGACGCGGCCAGGCAGCGCCTGCCTGCGCTCGAAAAAACAGCGCTGCTGCTGCTCGCGCCCAAGGACAAGGATGAGAGCGCCTCCGCCATACTCGAAGGGCGTGCAGGCACGGGCGTGGAAGAAGCTGCGCT
>CAZNTI010000433.1:0-2127 GCA_964575885.1 uncultured Terricaulis sp. | reverse complement strand
GCGGACCGCGAACTCGCCGGCGGCGCGCACGGTCGAGGCGCGAGCGTAGCCATTGACCACGAGATAGGCTTCGAGGTCTTGCATCGAAGCTTCCTGCCCGGCCGCGGCAGCGAACGCGCCCTCGCCCATGCGCACGCGCGGCGGCACGCGCTGGGCCACCGCCGATGCGGTCGCGATGACGAGCAACGGGCCGCTTTGCGGCGTTCGGCGCGCGAGCTGGGCGAGCGCTGCGCAGCGTTGCGCGGCCACCGAGGCGGCCGGCGAAATCCGGTCATAGGGCAGCGTGTCCCAGGCCGGCAGACGCAGCGTTTCCAGTTCTGGGGCAAAGAAGCGCGCGGCCGCTTCAAAGTGGGCGGCGCGGGTTTCGTCGCGTGCGACGAACAGCGTTACGCTGGGGCGCTTGCGGGCGGCTTCAGCGAGCGCGGCGGCGTCGGCGCCTTCGGGCGCGCCGCTCACCGCAAGCGGCTCGCGCGCAGCGGCGAGTTTCTCGATCAGGCGTAGGGGCAGGGCGTCGGTCATCAATCGGGTGTCGTCAATTCGAAGCGAAAGGCGCGCAGGCGCGCCATCAAGGGCGTGTCGTGTTCAGGGGCGGTTTCGGCCTGGCCGACGATCCACGCATAGACGTCGTGGTCGGGCGCATCGAGCAAGCGTTCGAACGCTTCGATGTCGTCCGCCGGGCACTCTCCCAGCCGTCGATCCGCAAACGGACCCAGAATCAGGTCAATCTCCCGGAATCCCCGTCGCCAGGCGCGAAAGCGGAGCTTTTTCAGGCGTTCGTCCATCGGCTCGAAAGACATATGTTGGCGGCAGGCAGAAACGAAGGGGCAGGCGCTATACCCCGGAAGCGCGCCGCTGTCAGCGCCGCCGGAGCGCACACCATGGTCCACCTCCCCTCCCCCTTGCTGGGGGCCTTCCTGGCCCCTGCACGCGCACCCAAAGGCGCGCGCAAGGAAACCATGGACCTGATCGCCAAGGTGACCGGTGGGCGGCTGGTCCGCGACCTGATCTTCCTGGCGCCGAACGCCGCTATCGACCGGCGCAAGCGCGTGCCGATCGGGGAGACCCAGGACGGCGACCTTGTCACCATCGAGGCCGAGGTCGACGCCCACCTGCCCGCCTATAGAAGCGTTCCCCACAAGGTGCGGCTGCGCGACGAGACCGGGTTCCTCTCCATCGCCTACTTCCGCGGCAGCGAGGAGATGTTGCGGCGGATGTGGCCGATCGGGCAGACCCGGCTCGTCAGCGGCGTCGTGACGTTCTACGACGGCATGCGCCAGATGGCCCATCCCGACTACGTCGTCGACCCCAGTAAAGGCGAGTCGCCGCCGGCGGTGGAGCCGGTCTATCCGCTGACGCAGGGGCTCGCCGGGCGCACGCTGGCGCGCTGCATTCATTCCGCCCTCGATACGATACCCGAGACGCCGGAATGGCTCGAGCCCAGCACCGTCAAAGCCCACGACTGGCCAGACTTCCGCACCGCGCTCGAGCACCTGCATCGCCCAGCCTCACCTGATGATGTCGCGCCCGAAAGCGCGTTCCGCTGCCGGCTGGCGTATGACGAACTGTTCGCGCGCCAGTGCGCGCTGCGCCTGAGGCGGGCGCACCGGCGCAAGGAACCGGGCCGGGCGATCGTGGGCGACGGGCGCTTCACGCAGGCGCTGCTGGCAAGCCTCCCTTATGCGCCCACAGGCGCGCAGTCGCGGTCCGTCAGCGAGATATTTGCCGACATGGGCGAGCCCGCGCCGATGCTGCGGCTGCTGCAGGGTGATGTCGGTTCAGGCAAGACGCTGGTGGCCGCACTCGCCATGGCGCGCGCCGCCGAGGCCGGGCTGCAGAGCGCGCTGATGGCGCCGACCGATCTGCTGGCGCGTCAGCATGGGGCCACCTTGGCGCCGCTGCTCGCCGCCGCCGGCGTGTCGATGGCGGTGCTGACCGGACGCGACAAGGGCCGTGAGCGCAAGGCCCTCCTGGAGCGGTTAGGATCAGGCGAACTCTCGGTCGTCATCGGGACTCACGCGCTGTTCCAGGACGACGTGGCGTTCCACGATCTGGGCTTCATCGTTATCGACGAGCAGCACCGCTTCGGCGTGTCGGACCGTATGCGCATGGTCTCAAAGGGCTTCGCCC
>CAZNTI010000432.1:0-2127 GCA_964575885.1 uncultured Terricaulis sp. | reverse complement strand
CGGCCACATATCCACCAGCGTGTCGCCACGCACCAATCGGTTTCGACGATGACGCGGTCGAGTGGAACCTCACGCGCAATGGCGCGCACGTCGTCGGCGTTTTTGAAGGTCATGATGCCGGAGAAGGAGATGAAGGCCCCAAGCGCCAGCGCGCGCCGCGCCAGCTCCGGGCCGGATGTGTAGCAATGCAGCAGGATGCGCAGCTGGCCCCTGCCCGCCTCCTCCTCCAGCAATGCCGCCATGGCCTCGTCGGCGTCGCGGGTGTGAATGATCAGGGTCTTGCCGAGTGCGCGCGCCGCCGCGGCGTGGGCGCGGAACGCCTGCACCTGATCTTCGAACGGGCTGTGCCGGTAGTGCAGATCGAGACCGGTTTCGCCGACGCCGACCACTTTCGGATGCGCGCCCAGTGCGATCAGGCGCTCGGCGCTGAGATCGAGATGGTCCTTGGCGTAGTGGGGATGCGCGCCGACGCTGGCGTAAATGTCGTCGTGAGCCTCGGCGATGGCGATCACCTGTGCGAAGTTCTCGATGCGGTCACAAATCGTCAGCATGCGCGCAACGCCCGCAGCGCGCGCGCGCGCGATGACCGCCTCACGATCCGCGACGTAGGCGTCGTGGTGCAGGTTGACATGGCTGTCGATCAGCATCGGCGTCTTCATCGCCGTGCTGCGGCGGCGCGGTCAAGCAGCCCGGCTGCGCGCGCCAACGCATGGCGGGGGTCCATGTCGAGCCCCTCGGCCTCCTCGCGCAGGGTTTCCAACGCCGACCACGCTTCCGCCCAGCTTTCCGACCGTGATTCAGCGCCGAGCGCGCGCGCCCATTCACCGGCCAATTCCAGCACCGCCGAGAGCCGTTCGAACGGCTCGCCGCTCAGCTTGTCGTATAGCCCTGACAACACCGGGCCCGAGGCGCCGCGGGCGATGTCGCTTTGCGCACGCTCCACGTCTGCGGCGGCGTCCAGGCCTTGCGCCTTGAGCGCGATGGCGCGGCCCGGTCGGCCCTTGGCGAGCGCCACCAGCGCGGGATCGCCGCCGCCGAGTGCGCGACGCACGTCATCGTCGCCCAAGGGCCGCAGCGCCAGACGCCGGCAGCGCGAGCGAATGGTGGCAAGCACTGCGCCCGGCGCATGGCACACCAGCAGCAGCACCGAACGCGCCGGGGGCTCCTCCAGCGTTTTCAGAATGGCGTTGGCGGCGTTGCGGTTGAGATCGTCGACGGCGTCGATCACCGCCACGCGCATGCCGCCCTCGGATGGGGCCAGTGAGAAGAAGTGACCCAGCGCGCGCGCATCATCCACGGTGATTTCGCGGCGCGGCTTGCCTTTCTCGTTCAGCCCGCGCCGTAACACGAACAGGTCAGGGTGCGCGAGGGCCGCCACCCGCCGTGCAATGACGCTTTGGGGGTCGACATCGAGCGGGCGTGAGCCAACGCGAACCGCGCCCAGCGCCACCCGCGCTAGCCGATACGCGAGCGTCGCCTTGCCGAGGCTTTTTGAGCCGGCGATCAGCCACGCATGGTGCATGCGCCCGCTGGCAAGGGCGTCGGCGAGCGCGTTCTCTTGCGCCTCGTGCCCGACGAACGTGTACGTTTCACGCGGGTGCGGCGCGTCTGGTTCCTTATCGAGTTCGGGCGGCGGCTTCTCGCTTTTCATAGCCGCAAGGCCAGCTCTTTGAGCGACGTTTCGAGCACGATCTCTTTCGGCTGACTGGCGTCGAGGACCGCGCAGCGCTCAGGTTCGCGCCGCGCTATCGCAAGGAACGCGTCGCGGACGCTGCGATGGAATGCACTGCCCATGCGCTCGAAGCGATCTCTGCCGACGCGCGCGCCGCGCGCCAACCCATGCTCTGGATCAATGTCGAGGACGAAGGTGAGATCGGGGACATCGGCGTCGATGTACGCATTGAGTTGCGCGATTTTGGCGGCGTCGAGGCCGCCTGCGGCGCCTTGATAGGCGAGGGTGGAATCGATGTAGCGGTCGCACACGACCCAGGCGCCGCGCGCCAGCGCCGGCCGGATCGTTGTGGTCAGGTGGTTGAGGCGCGCAGCACTCAACAGCAGCGCCTCCTCGCCGGCGCTCCAGCGATCGGTGGCGCCCTCCAGCAGCAGCGCTCGGATCGCCTCGGCGCC
>CAZNTI010000431.1:0-2132 GCA_964575885.1 uncultured Terricaulis sp. | reverse complement strand
GCCACGTCGAAGTGTTCAACGCCTATCTCCGTCGCCGTTGCCGCATGGTCTATCCGATCAACAAGAATCTGAAAGCGCTGATCGACAAGGTGCTCGCCGACGAACGCTGGGACCTCAAATTTATCGGCATGCAGCTCATCATCGAAGGCTTGGCGCTCGCCGCCTTCGGCGCGCAAATCCGAACCACGCGCGATCCGATGTTGAAGCAAATCCTTGAACTCGTGATGCGCGACGAAGGCCGGCATGTCGCGTTCGGCGTCAATTACCTTGAAGATTGGATCAAGGCGCTGCCGGAGAACGAGATCGAAGACCGCGCTGAGTTCGCCTACCAAGCGTGCCTCGTCATGCGCGACCGCTTGTTCGGCATGGATGTGATGCGCGAATACGGCTTCGACGAAGAAGCCGCACGCCGTCACATTCTCGATTCGACCGTGATCGGGCTTTTCCGCGAACTCTTATTCGAGCGCATCATGCCGAACCTGAAGCGCATAGGCCTCCTCACTGAGCGGATGCGGCCGAAATACGAAGCTTTGGGCGCGCTCCGCTACGAGGACATGGCCGGAGACATCATGATCAATTGGACCGAGCTCGAAAAGCCCATGCCGACCAAGGAAAATCTCCAAGCGGCGCGCACCGCCGCCGAGTAACGGGGCGCCTCTGTGCGTGGGACTGAGTCAAATCAAAGCCCGCGCCCATCCGATCGCGCGATGATCCTTCTTCAATGGAGGACCATCATGGGACGCGTTGAAGGTAAGACCGCGATCGTCACGGGCGCTTCTCAAGGCCTCGGGCGCGCCGCCGCCCTGATGCTTGCGCGCGAGGGCGCGCGCGTCGTTGTCAGCGATGTGCGCGAGGTCGAGGGCGCGCAAACACGCGACGCCATCGTTGCAAACGGCGGCGAGGCAATCTTCTTGCGCCACGATGTGTCCAGCGAAGACGATTGGGCTGCGGTGATGAAGGCCGCCGCCAAACACTTTGGCGCCCCTGATGTCCTGGTCAACAATGCAGGCGTGCTGTTCTCCTCCAAGATTGAAGAGACTCCGCTAGAGAAATGGCGCTGGCTCATGTCGATCAATTGCGACGGCGTTTTCCTTGGCACGAAGCATGCGATTAACGCCATGAAGGATCGAGGTGGATCCATTGTCAACTTTTCGTCGGTGGCGGGTCTGGTCGGCTTGCCGAACATCAGCGCCTATTGTGCGAGCAAGGGCGCGGTCACGCTTTTCACCAAGGCCGCCGCGTTGGAATGCGCAGAGGCCGGATACTCGATCCGCGTGAATTCAATTCATCCAGGCGGCATCTGCCTGAAATTTGTCGCAATCAAAAAGCGCACCGCCTCCGGCGCTCGCGCCAGTCGTCGCCGCATTAAATTTCCGCTGAACGCTGAAATTTTCGTTCATGCTAACGGCGCCGCCCTAGTCGGACTTGGGCCGGATCATTACTATTCGGCTGGAGTAGCGAGTGGGATGTGGGCGGCTCGCGCATGGAATGAACGCGGTGTCGATCGATCACGCGCCGACGAAGGCGCTTGCTGCAAGCCTGCGCCTTTTTCTCCGCCGCCGCGGCCGGGCGTACGCGCTGACGCTGGCCGCGTGGGCGCTTGCCTTCGCACTGGTGGGGGTGCTTCGGGCTTCTTGGCCGGACATGCCGCCCTTCATGGTCTTCGCGGCTGTCGTCGTTGGCTCGAGTTTGTTGGGTGGCGTCGGACCGGGCATATTCGCGACGCTCTTGGGTCTTGGGGCGGGGTTGGCGCTTGAAAGATCGGGAGGCGCGCTCGGTTCGGCCGCCGCGCCTGCGTTTACAGCGATTGGGATAGCCGCCGCCTTCTTAGGCGCGTGGGCGGAGCGCCGGCGCCGGGCAGGTGATGAGGCGACCGCCGCGCTCGCGACGCGCGAGGCGCATCTGCGTTCGATCTTCGACACCGCGCCTGAAGCCATGATCGTCATCAACGACCAAGGCGTGGTCCAATCCTACGGCGCCTCGGCCGAGCGCATGTTCGTCTGGCGCCCGGCCGAAGTGATTGGACGCAATATCAGCATGCTGATGCCTCAGCCTTTCCGCGATCAGCATGACGGCTATCTGCAGCGCTATCTGCAAACTGGGGAGAAACGGATCATTGGCATCGGCCGCAT
>CAZNTI010000430.1:0-2148 GCA_964575885.1 uncultured Terricaulis sp. | reverse complement strand
GCTCGAAATGCAGGAACGGGACGTCGGCGACGCGCCCCCAATAGCGCCCATAAAGCGCCTCGCCGCCGATCAGGTTGAGCGCCGAGGCGATCGGACGCCCGTCAGCTTCGGCCACGAACAGCACGCACGCGTCGGCCATCCGCTCGCCTAACAGCGCAAAGAAGTCGCGGTTGAGATAAGGCTGACCCCATTTTCGTGAGCCGGTGTCCATGTAACAGCGAAAGAAGAAATCCCAGTCGAGCGCCTTGATCTCAGGCCCGCGCAGGCGACGAATGGTCAGGCCCGCGCATGCGCGCTCGCGCTCGCGACGGATGTTCTTGCGCTTCTGGGATGAGAGATCGGCGAGGAAGTTTGTAAAGCTCGCGTAGTCGCGGTTGAACCAATGGTATTGCAGCCCGACCCGGCTCATGTAGCCCAGGCTGGCGAGGCGTGCGCACAGATCTTCGCGGGCGAAGGTCACATGCACGGAGGAGGCATCGTTCTGGCGCGCCAAGGCGATGGCCGCCTGCGCCAGCGCCAACTCGACGCCTGGATCGCGCCCGAACAGCCGCCGGCCAGGGGCCGGGGTAAACGGTACGGCGCATTGCAGCTTGGGATAATAGCGCCCCCCGGCGCGATAGAGCGCATCGGCCCAGCCGTGATCGAACACGTACTCGCCGTAAGAATGGTCTTTGGCGTAGAGCAGCGTTGCGCCTACCGCTACGCCGGCGGCGTCGCGCGCGATCAGGTGCGCGGGTTGCCAGCCCTGCGCGGCGCCGACGCAGCCGCTAACCTCCAGCGCCTGCAGAAAATCCCAGCAGATGAAGGGATCGTAGGGCGCATCTGGCGGATTGGCGAGCGCGTCCCACTCACGTTTGCTGATGGCGTCGAGACCGCCGACCGCGGCGACCTTCAGTGCGTCGGTTCCGTCCATGCCATACAATCTAGAGCGGGGTCTGCGGCAAAACCAAGCCGCTCACGCGATCTCGAACAAGCCGTCCACTTCCACCGCGAAATTGAGCGGCAGATTGGCCTGGCCCACCGCAGATCGCGCATGCCGGCCGGCATCGCCGAACACCGCCACCATCAGGTCCGAACAGCCGTTCATCACCTGCGGGATCGGATCGAAATCCGACGTGACGTTGACGAAGCCGTTGAGCTTGATCACGCGCTTGACCCGGTCGAGATCGCCGTCGCACGCGGCGCGCACCTGCGCCAGCAGGTTGAGCCCGCATAGCCGAGCCGCGGCCTGACCCTGCTCGACTTCGAGCGCCTCGCCCAGGCGGCCTTTGATGCCGCCGGAAGCGTCGACCGACACCTGCCCCGATACGTGCACCAGGCTGCCCACGATCTGGTACGGCACATACGACGCCACCGGCGCCGGCGGCGTCGGCAGCGTGATTGCCAGTTCTTGTAGACGCGCTTCGATCTTGCCCATCGCCCTGCCCTCTCCCGCATTCACTGGTCTAACTATCGTCCAAACCGCGCGCCGTCACTCTTCCTGTTCGGCCTTCAGCGCCCGGCCCGTTTGCACCGCGCCCTTGCCGAACTTTTCGCGCGCTTTCGCGACCGCGCCTTCCACCGCCGCGCGCTTGGGCGTTTCGGTATCGAGCATATCGCCCTTGTCGGCGCCCGCCGCATCGGAAAAGTCCGACAGCCCGACCCCGATCAGCCGATATTTGGTGCGTCCGTCAGCGTCGCCCGCGAGCAATTCTCGCGCGGCCTCGAAGATGCGGTGCGCGAGCAGCGTCGGCTCCGGCAATTGCCGCCGGCGCGTCACGATCTTGAAACGCGCATCCTTCAGCTTCAGCGTCAGCGTCAGCCCCGCCGTATCGGAGGCGCGGCAGCGCGCCGCCACCTTCTCGCACAGCGGCCAGAGGATATCTTCCAAAGCCTCGATATCGGAGACATCCTCGAAGAACGTCGTCTCCGCGGAAATGCTCTTGCGTTCGCCGTGGGGATCGACCTGGCGCGGATCGTCGGCCATCGACAGCGCAAACAGATGCGCTCCCCAATCGCCATAGAGCGCACGCATGCGCTGGGGCCCCGCTGCACGGACATCGCCGATGACCTTCAGGCCGTTGCGCTCCAACCCGGTCGCGCCCGCCGGGCCGACGCCTGGCAGAGTCGCCACCGAGCGTCCCTGCAGGAACTCCAGCGCCTCAGCGC
>CAZNTI010000429.1:0-2161 GCA_964575885.1 uncultured Terricaulis sp. | reverse complement strand
AGCACCCCCAGCGTGCCTGCCGCATAGGCGCGATTGGCGGCCGCGCGCGCGCGGCGCATCAGCGCGCCCTGCGCCGGCTGCGCAAGCGCAGCGGCGCCGCTTCCAGTTCGATGTCGTCAAGTTCCTCGACATCGGCTTCGGCCTTGTCTTCGCGGCCCGCCTCCTCGCGCGCCGCCGCGGGCCGGCGCTGGAGCCGCGGCGCTTCGGCCGGCGCCTCCTCGAACTCAGAGCGGACGCTGGCCTTGGCCTGTTCGAGAATGCCCCTCAGCAGCGGGCCCAGCTCATCGTCGTAGAAGGAATGATATTCCGCCTCGAGCTGCGCGCGCACGCCGGCGAGCTGACTCTTGCAGGCGGTAATGTTGGCGGCGGCGCGCGCGGACGCCGAGCGCAATTCTTCGAGAAGCTGAGCGCTGCTTTTGGGCTTCGTAAAAGGATAATCCGAAAAATACGCCGGCGCCGGCGTCGTCCTCTCCGCTTCGTTGGCGTCGCGGTAGAGGTCGATCGCGTTGCGACCCTCGGCGACGATCTCCTGCAGCGCGTAGTCCAATTCGACATCGTCGCGCTGCACCCTTGCAATCGCTTGGCGCAGCGCGCCCACGGCCTGCTGGGTGTCGGTCGATACCCGCGCCAGCGCCGCATCGGCGGCGGCTTTGGCTTCGTCGACGTCGCCCGCCAGCCGCTGCGCGATGTCCTCAGCGCGGTCGCGGGCATCTTCGAGACGGCGATGACGCGGACCATAGCCGGGATAGGGATCATCCCAATTGGCGCCGCGGGCGATGGCGAAAATTCCGATCAGCAATGCGATCACGAACAGCAGCAGCGATTCCAGTTGCTGGAACGGCTGCAACGGCGTGGTCATGATCGAAGTCAGGATGTTGTCGGGCACCGGCGCGTCGAGCGTGGTCTGCGACAGCGCGTAGCGATAATGCGCGATGTAGAATGCAAACAGCAGCAGCAATGCGCTGCCGGCGACAAGCGCAGGCACGGCCCAGAGCTTGTGCAGGCTGCCCTTCCAGTCCCTCCCGCGATAATTGATGTAGCGCCAAGGGCCGGCGCCGATCAGCGAGCCGGTGAGCACCACCAGCACCGAAATCATCAGCGCCGTGGTCCAGCCCTGCACCAGCCCGCCGGGGCTGGCCTGGCCGATCATCCAGCCGTTGGCGGCCACCTCGACCGTGAACAAAAGCGCGAGCCAGAACACTTTGCGCCAGAATACGTTGTCATAGCTCGGCTCGGTCTCGGTCAGTTTGTGCTGGATGCGGAAGGAGCGATAATCGCGATAGGCGCGGGCGTAATCGGTCTGCGCGCTCTCAAGCTCTCGGCCGACAGCGGTCTGCGCGCGCGCTTTCTTGGCGCGGAACTGCGCCAGCACGTTTTGCGGCTCGCTGGCCATCGCTTCGAGATCTTGCGGCAGCGTGGTGAAGTCCTGGCCCGAGCCTAAGCCCAACACTTCGCTGGATTTCTGCTGCACCGCGCTCTCTATTCTGCTGACCACCATTTTCTCGATCGCGGAAAGCCCAGCATCGTCTGAGGCGGGCACGTTGCGGCGTCCGTCTGCGGCCCCGCGTTCGGCCAGTTTCAGCTCTGTATCGAGTTGATCTGCGGTCAGTTTTGGTATGGCGGCCTCCATCGGGCTGAACATCGGAAGCGGCACGCGTTGCAACGCAGCCACGCTCTCGCACAAATCGCTAAGCGCGCGATGCGGCCAAAGCTGGGCGGGAATTTGTTGAGCCACGCCGCAATGGATTATTGCGCGGCGTCGAGTCCTTCGGGCTGGCCGACCACGACAAACGTAAACGCGTCCGGATTGAACAGCCGCCGGATCACCCGGTTCACGTCGTCGCGCGTCACCGCGCGGATGAGATCATTGCGGCGGTTGACATAGTCGGCGTCGCGTCCGGCCACCTGATAGCTGTGCGCCACCGAGGCGATCTTGGCGTTGGAATCGAGGTCGAGCGCGAACGAGCCGGTGAGATAGGTGATGGCGTCGTCGACCTCGGCCTGGGTTGCGCCGTCGCGATAGAGCCGCGCCATCTCCGCGCGCGTCACCGCGATCGCTTCGGCCACGTCGCCGTTCTCGCTCTGCGCGGAGCCGCGGATGAGGGCCGCGTGTTCGCGCACCGAAGGGCCGGTGCCGATGCCGTAGGCGAGCCCGCGCTGC
>CAZNTI010000428.1:0-2170 GCA_964575885.1 uncultured Terricaulis sp. | reverse complement strand
CGCGACCTGCTCGCCGATGCGCCCGCCAGCCCCGCCGCAGCGCACGCGCTCGCCGCCGCGCTGGAGCGGCTGGGGCTTGCAGCGCAAGCCGACGGCGACCGCGAGGCGGCCCACGATGCATGGGCCGAGGAGCTGGCGCTCGCCGACGCCATCTTCGGCGACGACGACAATCCCGAAGGCATGCGCTTTCGCGCCATCGTCGAGGCGCACCTGGCAGGGCTGGGCGGCCCCGACGCAGAACACTTTCGCGACGCCGCGTTGCGACGGCTCGACGTGCTGGCCCGCGCCAACGCGCTGACTCAAGCGGAAGCGGCGCTGCGGCGGCGCTTGTGGGGCCATTGAAGCGCTTCAGTTCGCCTCGGCGCGCGCATCGGCTTCTAGGCGCGTGAGATAAGGCTCGGCCAGATCGACCTGGAACGCCGACCACAGCAGCATGTGATCCGACATTTGATGGATGCGGCGATACGAGGTGAAATAGTCCTGCGCCTTGTCGCGCGGGCGCGGATTGCCTTGGCGGTCGTGGGTGACCAGCGGATCGGCGGCGACGTCGATATAATGATCGGCGTCCTCGTCGCGGAACACCGATTTGCGGAAATCGAAGGCGCCCGACACGCGATGTCTGACGCGCCGATCGCCGAGGCGATGGGCGATCTGATCGTAGAAGCGCTTTTCCTTGCCGAGCGTCGTGGGCAAGTTTTCCATGCCCTCCGGGATGTCGAAGCCTTCGCCCTTCAGCGCCTGCATGGTTTCATGCTCAGGCGAGACGATGTTGAAATCGCCCAACAGCACGTAGTTCGCCTTGCTCTGCTCGGTATCCCAGCCGCGCTCCTTGAGCCACGCCAGCTCGCGCTTGCGCTCGGCCTGCTGGCGTTCGGCCAGATAGCGCGCGAGGCTTTTTATCTCGGTTTTGCGGATGGTCATGTAATCGGCCTTGAGCTGGGCATAGTCGGCGTCGCTCATGCCCACCGGCCGCTTCGGGGGATTGCCGAAATAGATGTGCACGGTGCAGATGTTGAAACTGAACCAGCCGCATTCGAAGCCAGTGATGAAAGGCGTGCGCGCGAACTGGTAGTGCTTTTCGAACACGCCGGGATTGGCGACGCCGGAATCGCCGACGATGGTCTGCCCGTCGGGCAGCACAATCTCGCCGGCGAGTTTGCCGAAACGCACCTTGCCGCGCCGGAACAGATACGCCATGCGCTCGTCATTGCCGAGATCGCCGCCGGTGGCGTCGGTGACGATGTAGTCCCAGTCGGGGCCCAGATAATTCTTCATCAGATCTTCGAGCTGATCGAGGCTGGTGTTGACCTCCTGCACCGCCACCAGATCGAAATGATCGATGATCTCGGCGATGTACAACATCGCGTCGGTCTGGCGCTGATAGCCGCCGCCGTCGCCGAAATGCATGATGTTCCAGGTCGCCAGGCGCAGATCGAACTCGCTGGTCTTGGCCGTCACTTCCTCGCGCAATTGCGCGCGCAGGGCGCGCAGACGCTCAGCCACATGGGCGCGGTGCAGCGGCTTGGCGATGGTGCGAAGCTTCCAGTACAGCGTCATCGGGCGCCTCCCTGCTCAGGCGCACGGACGGTACCACAGGTTGCACTCTCGCGGCAGCGCCGAAAACGTTAGCGCGGGTTCATCTGCCGGCGCAGGAAGGCGGGAATTTCCAGTTCCTCGTCGAGCGCCGGATCGCGGCGCTCGTCCTCGTTCGGACGCCGCGGCGCAGGCTCATCGTCGAGATTGATCTCCAGCGCCGGCGCGTCCTCGCGCGGATCGGGCCGCTTCCAGCCGAACAACGAGAAGCCGCCGCTGCGCCGCTCAGGCTCGCCGTCGTTGGCGAAGCTTGGCCGCGGCTCCGCCGGGTCGCGCCGTGGCGCCGGTTGCGGCGGCGGTTCGTAGCGCGCTTCCGGCTTGGGCTGGACCAAGGGGCGGCGTGGGGTTGCCTCCGCAGCGCGCCGCGCCGGCTCCACGACGGTCTGCTGGCTGATGATATGATCGTCGTCGATGCCGGTGGCGACCACGGCGACGCGCATCTTGCCTTCAAGACTTTCGTCGAAGGTCGAGCCCAGGATGATGTTGGCGTTGGCGTCGACTTCGGCGCGGATTTCGTTGGCGGCCTGATCGACCTCGTAGAGGGTCATGTCGAAGCCGCCGGTGATATTGATGAGCA
>CAZNTI010000427.1:0-2174 GCA_964575885.1 uncultured Terricaulis sp. | reverse complement strand
CGCCAAGATGGCGCTTGAGCACGCGCGCGATACGTACACGCGGCGGATGGAGGGCGTCAGCCTGTGGGTAATCCCATCGGCGCAGATCACCGCCTCCGATCCGAGCGATGCGGCAGCGTTGTTCGAGCCGGCCGAGGACAAAGTCTATCGCCACCCGACCTTCTACAAAATTCCGGACGGGATCACGCACATCTAATGGACGCGATCGCCACATACGCTCTGCGCCTCGGCGACGACTCGCTCATTCTGGGCCAGCGGCTTTCGGAATGGTGCGGACACGCGCCAGCGCTTGAGGTGGATCTGTCGCTCGCCAACGTCGCGCTCGATCAGATCGGGCAGGCGACGTACTTCCTGGGTCTGGCCGCAGCGCTCGAGGACAGCGGCCGCGACGCTGACAGGCTCGCCTTTCATCGCGACGTGATGGATTTCTGCAATTGCCTCTTGGTCGAACAGCCGAATGGCGACTTTGCACAAACCATCGCCCGGCAATTTTTGTATTCACACTACCAGGCGCTCCTGTTTGCCGAGCTGTCTGCGGCGAAGGATGAGCGCTTCGCAGCCATCGCGCAGAAGGCGGCCAAGGAGGTGGCCTATCACGTGACGCTGGCGTCCGACTGGGTGGTTCGCCTCGGCGACGGCACCGACGAGAGCCGTGCGCGCATCGTCGCCGGGCTCGACTGGATGTGGCGCTTCGTCGATGAGCTGTTCGAGACCGATTCCGTGGACGCCGCCGCGCTGCAGCTCGGCGTCGGCGTAGACAAGCGCGCGATCAAGCCGCAATGGGACGCGCGCATCGACGCAGTGCTGGCGGAGGCGACGCTCGCGCGCCCAGCCCCTCGCCGCGCCACGCTCGGAGGCCGCAAGGGCCGGCACAGCGAGCACTTGGGCCATTTGCTGAGCCAGATGCAGTTCCTGCAGCGCGCCTATCCGGGAGCGGTGTGGTGAGTGCGCCGGTGGAGCTTCGCAGGGTTCTAGCCGGCGTGCCCGACCCGGAGATTCCGTGCGTCACCGTTCTCGATCTCGGCATTGTGCGAGACGTCAGCGTATCTCGGGTGCTGATCACCCCGACCTATACTGGTTGCCCAGCGACATTGACGATCGAGCAAAGCATTCGCGCCGCGCTCGACGGGGCCGGCTTCGCCGAGGTCCGCATCGAAACGGCGCTGTCGCCGCCGTGGTCAACCGATTGGATCAGCGACGAAGGCCGCGACAAGCTCCGCGCTTACGGCATCGCCCCGCCGCCGAAGGGTGCGGCGGCGTCTGCGCTGAAGAATGCCCAGGCGGCTGAATGTCCGCAGTGCGGCTCATCGAACACCGAAGAAATCTCGCGCTTCGGTTCGACGCCGTGCAAGGCGCTCTGGCGCTGCAAGGCATGCGCCGAGCCATTTGACCGATTTAAGTGTCATTGATGGGCCACGATTTCCACCCGCTGCGCGTCGCCGAAGTGAAGCGTGAGACACCCGATGCGGTGTCGGTGCGGTTCGAGTGGCCGGAGGCCTTGCGCGAAACCTTCGCCTTCAAGGCCGGCCAGCACCTCACCTTCCGCCGCGAGATCGACGGCAAGGAACTCAGGCGCAATTATTCGCTCTGCGTCAGCCCCAGCACGGGCGTGCTAAAGATCGGGGTGAAGAAAATCGCCGGTGGCGCGTTTTCGAGCTGGGTCAATGACCAGCTCAAGGCCGGCGACGCGATCGAAGCCATGGCGCCGCACGGCAGTTTCTGCTGGAGTTTCGACCCCGCGGCGCAACGTACGTACGCCGCATTTGCAGGCGGTTCGGGAATAACGCCGATCCTCTCGCTGCTGAATACGGCGCTTGAGGTCGAGCCGGGCTCGCGCTTCACGCTCTTCTACGGAAACCGCACCTCACAGGGCGTCATGTTCCTGGAGGAAATCGCCGGCCTGAAGGATCGCTATCTCGACCGGCTTAGTGTCTACCACTTCCTCGAAGACGAAGAAGAAGAGATTGCCCTCTTCAACGGCCGCCTCGATCGGGCCAAGGCCGACGACATTGTCGCGACGCTGCTGCGCCCGGCAAATGTCGATGCGTTCTTCATCTGCGGTCCGGGCCCGATGATGGACGCGGTCGAGGCCGCGCTGTTGGCCGCCACGGTGGAGAAATCGCGCATCTTGATCGAGCGCTTCACCACTGGGCCACTTTCTGCCGCACAAGCGG
>CAZNTI010000426.1:0-2175 GCA_964575885.1 uncultured Terricaulis sp. | reverse complement strand
GGATGAACACCGAAACCATCGCCGCGGCGGTGCCCATGACATCTTCGGGTGAGATCAGCGAAGCTTTCTTGTTGTTCTTCAGTTCGGCGAACGCTTTGAGCCCCTTGGCGAGCGCTGCACGCAGGCCCGCCTCGTGGAAGCCGCCGTCGGGCGTGTAGATCGTATTGCAGTACGAGCGCAGCATGCCGTCGGCTTCGCCAAAGCCGTCGCTGACCCAAGTCACCGCCCATTCCACGCGCCCGTGCGGGCCGTTCTTTTCGCTGCGCCCGGTGAACGCCTCGCCGACCACGGCGCGCTTGTCCTTGGTGAGTGCTGCCAGAAAGTCCGCAAGCCCGTTGGGAAAATGGAGAACGGCCTCCGCCGGGGTGTCGTCCTTGATGCGGGCGGGATCGCACTTCCAGCGGATTTGCACGCCGCGCTGCAGATAGGCTTTCGAGCGCGCCATCTGGAAGAGGCGCGCCGGCTTGAACGCGGCGCCTTCGCCGAAGATTTGCGCGTCGGGATGAAAGCGCACACTGGTGCCGCGGCGATTATGGGCGGGGCCGACTTCCGCCAGCTTCGATGTCGGCGCGCCGCGTGAGAAGGTTTGCCGATAAAGTTTGCGCTCGCGCGCGACCTCGACTTCGACGCGATCCGAGAGCGCGTTGACAACCGACACCCCGACGCCATGCAGGCCCCCGGAGGTGTGATAGACCTTGTCGGAGAATTTGCCGCCCGCGTGCAGCACCGTCATGATCACTTCGAGCGCGGATTTCTTCGGGAACTTCGGATGCGGATCGACCGGGATGCCGCGGCCGTTGTCGGTCACCCGCAGCGTGCCGTCGGATTCCAGCTCGACATCGATGCGGTCGGCGAAGCCCGCCACCGCCTCGTCCATGGAATTGTCGAGCACTTCGGCGAACAGGTGATGCAGCGCACGCTCGTCGACGCCGCCGATATACATGCCCGGGCGCTTGCGCACCGGTTCGAGGCCTTCGAGGACTTCGATGTCCTTGGCGGTGTAGCCGCCTGCCGCCGCTGGCGGGGCTTCGCCCGCGCCGAATAGGTCTTCGCTCCATAGATCGGAGGCTTGAGCCGGGGCACCAGGCTTCTTCTGAGCTTGTGACATGAACGATCCTTAGGGCGCTTCGCCGGCCAACAGCAAGGCGCAACAGCGTTGCGCGCGCGCTGGTTTGGGAACCGTAAACCGCACCGCGGGAAGGGGCTTAGTGTCTATAATACCACGACATTTCCTTGCTCCTTTGAAATGACAGCGGCATCGCAGCGGCTGCCTCACAATCGCCCCCGAAGGCCACAGAAGCATGCGCCCACGGGGTAGGACCTCTGAGGAGACACGCATGAGAAAGTTTGCATTGATGGCGGCGGTGGCCGCTGCTGCGGTAGCGGCGATGCCAGCGGCGGCGCACGCACAATGGTACGCCGGGGCCGGCTACACCCATTTCGACTCTGACGGCGGCGACGTTGGCGCAGTGACCGGCCGGCTGGGCTATCGCTTCAATCCCAATTTCGCGGTTGAGGGCGAAGCTTCGACCGGGATCGAGGACGACGACAACGTCGAACTCAACTACGACGCCGGCCTCTATGCCGTGGGCATCCTGCCGGTAGCGCCCAGCGTGGATGTGCACGCGCGGCTTGGCTACCACACCACGGAAGTCGACACCCCGTTCGGCCAGGGCGATGACGATGGCGTCGCGTACGGCGTCGGCGGCACGTGGCGCATCGGTGAGCGCTGGGGCGTGCGCGGCGACTTCACCCGCCTCGACGGCGACGAGGGCGAAGCCGACGCCATCTCGCTGGGCGCGGTCGTCAACTTCTAAGCAGCGCGCCGAGCGCCAAATGGAAGGGCCGGGGATCGCTCCCCGGCCCTTTTTGGCGTGCGCGCACTGGGAGGTTGGCGCGTCACGCCTTGTAGTACATGTCGAACTCGACCGGGTGCGGGTGCGTGTTGAAGCGGTCGAGCTCCTCGTTCTTGAGGTCGATGTAGGCGTCGATGACATCGTCGCTCATCACCCCGCCTTTGGTCAGGAAGTCGCGGTCGGCGTCGAGCGCGGCCAGCGCCTGGCCCAGCGACGAGCACACGGTCGGCACGTCCTTCAGCTCTTCCGGCGGCAGGTCGTAGAGGTTCTTGTCCATCGGGTCGCCGGGATGGATCTTCTTTTCGATGCCGTCGAGACC
>CAZNTI010000425.1:0-2175 GCA_964575885.1 uncultured Terricaulis sp. | reverse complement strand
CACCACGGGCCGGCGCAATACCGCGATCACCACCGTGTTCGCACTGGGCGCAGCGTTGCGCGAGCTGCGCCCTGGCGCGTATGTCGTCAAGGTGCGCGACGGTTCGCCCGGCGCCGGCCAGCGCGGCGGCGAGAACGAATCCGCGGCTTCCGCGTATCGCTGGGTGCTCTACACCGACATGGCGCTGCAGAGCTTCTCCGGCGCCACCGGGCTCGACGTGGTGGTGCGCTCACTGCGCACGGCGCGCCCGATGGCCAACGTGACGCTGACCCTGATCGCGCAGAACAACGAAGAGCTGGCGCGCGTGCGCAGCGACGCCGACGGCCGCGTGCGCTTCAACGATGCGCTGGTGAACGGCGAGGGACCCGCCCGCGCCCGCTACGTGATGGCGTATGGCGCGGAGGGCGATTTCGCGGCGCTCGATCTGCAGCGCCCGCCGCTCGATCTGTCGGATCGCGGCGTCGACGGACGCAGCACGCCCGGCGATGTCGATGCGTATCTTTACACCGAGCGCGGCATCTATCGTCCCGGCGAAAGCGTGCGCCTGATCGGGCTGATCCGCGATCAGGTCGGGCGCGCCATCGACGACCGCCGCTCGACGCTGGTGGTCTATCGGCCCAACGGCACCGAGGCGCGCCGCATCCGCATGAGCGAAGCCGTCGATGGCGGCGCCATCGCCAAGAACATCGCGCTCGACCGCTCGTCGCCGCGCGGGCTGTGGCGGGCGGTGCTCGAAGTCGACGGCCAGGAGGCCGCCGCCGGCGAGGTCAGCTTCTCGGTGGAAGATTTCGTGCCGGAGCGGCTGCGGGTGCAGATCGAGGCAAGCGAAGCGGTGCTGCGCGCCGGCCAGTCGCGGCCGATCGAGGTGCAGGCGGATTTCCTCTACGGCGCGCCGGGCTCTGGCCTGGCCGTCGAGGGCGAAGGCCGGCTGGTCATCGATCCCACGCCGTTCCCTGACTTCGCCGAATATACATTCGGACGCAGCGACGAGAGCTTCGACGAGCGCTTCTTCCAATTGTCGCCCACCGTTACCGACGGCCAGGGCGCAGCCCAGCTGATGCTGCAATTGCCGGAAGAGCCGGAAACCTCCTTGCCGTTGCGCGCCCGCATGATCGCCAGCGTCGCGGATCCGGGCGGGCGCGTGGTGCGCGAGGGCTTCACCGTGCCGGTGCGCTTGCGCGACGTTTACATTGGCCTCAATCCGGCGTTCGAGAACCGCCGCGCCGGCGCCGGCGAAGGCGTCGCCTACGATGTGATCGCGGTGAACGGGGCGGGCGCGCGCATCGGTGTGCGCGGCGTGCAATGGCAGCTCATCCGCGAGGATTGGAGCTACGATTGGTATCTCGACGGCGGCACCTGGCGCTGGCGGCGCACCGGGCGCGACATTCCCGTCGACGGGGCCACACAGGATATCGCCGCCGGCGAGCCGCTGCGCATCTCCAAGGAAGGTTTGCGCTCGGGCTCCTACCGGCTGGTGGTGCGCGACACCCGCAGCGGCGCTGAAAGCTCGCAGCGTTTTGGCGTGGGCTGGGGCGGCCCGGCCGACGACGACGCCACGCCTGACATGGTCACCGTGGTTGCGCCTGAAGATCCGGTGCGTCCAGGCGCCACCGCGCGCGTCCAAATCAGGCCGCCCTATCCTGGCGAAGCGCAGATCGTGGTGGCGACGGACCGGGTGATCGAGACCCGCACGGTGCGGGTCGGCGCCGAGGGTGCGACTGTCAATCTGCCGGTGTCGGCTGAGTGGGGCTCGGGCGCCTACGTCATGGTCACGGTGATGACGCCGCGCGATCCGGTGGCGCTGCCGGTGCCGCGCCGCGCGGTCGGCGTGGCGTACGTGCCCGTCGATATGGGTGGGCGCACCCTGCAGGTCGACGCCGGCGAGGGTCTCGAGAACGTGCGTCCGCGCACGCGTATCGAGGTCGAGGTGCGGGTGCGCAACGTGCCCGGCGGCGAACGCGCTCGCGTCGCCATCGCCATGGTCGACGAAGGCATCCTCAACATCACCCGCTATCAAAGCCCCAATCCGGTCGATCATTTCTTCGGCCGGCGCGCGCTTGGCGTGCAATTGCGCGACGATTACGGGCGGCTGCTCAATCCCAATCTCGGCGCCCCGGCGACGGCGCGCCAGGGCGGCGACAGCCTCGGCGGTGAAGGCTTGACCGTGGTGCCCAC
>CAZNTI010000424.1:0-2177 GCA_964575885.1 uncultured Terricaulis sp. | reverse complement strand
GCGGCGATGATGGCCGGGATGTGCAAGTAGCTCTTGGCCGCCGGCGGCGGGCCAATGCACACGCTCTCATCTGCGAGCCGTACATGCATGGCGTCGGCGTCGGCGGTTGAGTGGACCGCCACCGTTGAGATGCCCATCTCCTTGCAGGCGCGATGGATGCGCAGCGCGATTTCGCCGCGATTGGCGATGAGGATTTTCTCAAACATGGCGATAAGGCAGTAGGCAGCAGGCAGTAGGCGATAGCGGCGGATGCAGACGTTTCAGGCGCGCCGAGCGTACGCCGTTTGAGCGGCGCCCCACTGCCCACTGCCTATTGCCTATTGCCGTCTTCATTCGATAATCGCCAACGGCTCGTTGTATTCCACCGGCTGCGCATCGGTGACCAGAATGGCGGTCACTTTTCCGGCGCGGGGCGCCGGGATCGGGTTGAAGGTCTTCATCGCTTCGACCACCATCAGGGTCTGCCCCTGGGTGACGGTGTCGCCTATTCTTACGAACACGGCCGCACCGGGCTCGGGCGAAAGGTATGCAGTGCCGACCATCGGCGACAGCACCGCCCCTGGGTGGGCGGCCGCGTTCGCTGGCGCAGGCGCTGCGGCGGCGGGCGGCGGCGCCGGGGTTGCGGGTGTCGGAGCGCCGACGACGTGGGTCTGCGCTGGCGCGGCCGCCGCCACCAGCGTGCGCGCCAGTCGCAGGCGCAGCTCGCCATGCTCGAGCTCGATCTCGCTCAAGCCCGAGTCGGAAAGGATCGCGGCCAGCTCGCGTATGAGCTCCGGATCGATGGCCTGGCTTTTCTTTTCGCTCATGAGTTGCGGTTTCCTGCTCACGCGCCTTCGCCTTCGCTTGCGAGAAGTGCGGCCGCTTCTACAGCCAGGAGGTAGGACGTTGCGCCGAAGCCGGCGATCACGCCCTTGGCCGCCCGGCCTACAAGTGAAACGTGACGGAATTCCTCGCGTGCGGCGGGGTTGGAAAGATGGGTTTCGATCACCGGGATGCCAATCGCCTTGATCGCGTCATGGAGGGCGACCGAGGTATGGGTGTAAGCGCCGGCGTTTAGAACAACTGCGCACGCCTTGTCGCGGGCTTCTTGCAGCCATGCGACCAGTTCGCCTTCGATGTTGGACTGCCGGAAGAGAATCGAAAACTCAAGCTGGCGGGCCCGCTCGGCGCAGAGAGTCTCTATGTCGGCCAGCGTCGCATAGCCGTAGATGTGCGGCTCGCGCGTCCCTAACAGGTTGAGATTAGGGCCGTTTAAGACGTGTATGGGCTTTTTGTCCGGCATCGTCCCTGCGCATGCTCCGGATGGCCGCGCGCCTTGCGGGCGCCCTATGGGGGGCTTAAGTCGGGCGGATAGGAAGGCCGATGCGTCTGACCGTCAATGGAGAAACGCGCGAGGCGCCCGAAGAGGCGACAATCGCGGACCTGCTCGCCTCGCTGGAGATCGAGGGCGCCCGCGTGGCGGTCGAGCGCAACCTGGAGATCGCGCCGAAGAGCCTCTGGGGAGAGATCGCGCTCCAGGACGGCGACCGGCTGGAGATCGTCCAGTTCGTAGGGGGGGGATGAAACACCGTGCCCCCGACTATGGCGCGCCACCGCGTTTTCGTGACTTGATGCTTTGTCTCGATCCCGCCGGCGAAGACCATGGAGACGTGCGTATCGGCGCGGACTTGCTCGCGAACGCCAATATAGCCAAGTCCGATCTGCGCGAGATCGAGGCTTGGCTCTCGTCATTCCTTGCCGACCCCATCATCGTCACCGCAGACATCAAAGGCCTGCTCAATCGTGCAACGGGCCGATACAATCCTTTCGACATTGGCGACCGCAAGCTTCTGGAAGCTGTCCTTCGCCAAATTCGGACGCTCGTATGACTGACACCCTCACCATCGCCGGCAAGAGCTATGGCTCCCGCCTCATCATCGGCACCGGCAAGTACAAGAGCTACGCCGAGAACGCGGCCGCACTTGAAGCCAGCGGCGCCGAGATCGTCACGGTAGCGGTGCGGCGGGTGAATCTGTCCGATCCGACGAAAGAACGTCTCACCGATCACATCGATCCGAATAAAACGACGTTCCTGCCCAACACCGCGGGCTGTTTCACTGCCGAAGAGGCGCTGCGCACGCTGCGGCTTGCGCGCGAGGCCGGCGGCTGGAAGCTGGTGAAACTCGAGGTGCTGGCCG
>CAZNTI010000423.1:0-2198 GCA_964575885.1 uncultured Terricaulis sp. | reverse complement strand
CCCCAACTATCCCGCGCCTGAAGACAGCCCGATGCGGGAGCTGGCTGTAAATCAACGCGACCTGGCGCCCGGCGAACACCCCTTCGCCGCGCGCTACGTGCGCCAGTTCGATACCATGATGATCGAGACGCCGCTTTATCTGCGGCGCATGGAAGCCGACGTCCGCCTGGCCGGCGGCGAAATCGTCGTACGCGAGTTCCGGACCGCCGCCGAAGTTGCGGCGCTGCCGGAAGCCACGATCTTCAACTGTGCCGGGCTCGGCGCAGGCGCGCTGTTCGGCGACGCCGAAATCATGCCGATGCGCGGTCAGCTCGCGATCCTGCTGCCGCAGCCGGAGGTGGATTACAACGTGCTGGCGGGCGGCCTCTATATGTTCGGCCGCGCCGACGGCATCGTGCTCGGCGGCACCTTTGAGCGCAATCAATGGTCGCTCGAGCCCGATCCCGCTGCGATCGCGCGCATCATCGCGGGGCATCAAGGGCTGTTTGCGCCCCTCGCGCGCTGAGGCGTCGCCTTCCATCCGCGCGCGTTGCCATGCATCCTTGCTCGACTCAGATGACCGCGCCCGCCGAGACACCCGCGCCGCGCGCCAGCTTTTGGCGTGATTGGCGCCTGTTCATTCCAAAGTCGGTGACCGTGATCGCCCAGGAGGGCTATTCCTGGGCCAAGCTGCGTGCGGATGCGACCGCGGGGCTCACGGTGGCGATCGTGGCCGTGCCGCTGGCGATGGCGATCGCCATTGCCAGCGGCGTCACGCCCGCGCAGGGCCTGATCACCGCCGCGGTTGCTGGTTTCCTGATTTCTGCATTGGGCGGCGCGCGGTTCCAGATCGGAGGGCCGACTGGCGCATTCATCGTCGTCGTGTACGGCGTGGTGCACCAGTACGGATATGACGGGCTGGCGCTCGCAACCATGATGGCGGGCGCCATTCTTGTGGTTGCAGGTTTCCTGCGCGTGGGCGACTGGATCAAATACATTCCGGAGCCGGTGGTCACCGGCTTCACCGCCGGCATAGCCGTCATCATCTTCTCCAGCCAATTGCGCGACGTGTTTGGGCTGTCGATAGCGGAGGTTCCAGCCGACTTCTTGGAGAAGCTCGCAGCGCTCTGGGCGGCGCGTGGGAGCTTTAACTGGGCAGCCCTTGCGCTGGCCCTGGCCGCCCTCGGCGCAATCCTCGGGCTGCAGCGCTTCGCGCCGAAATGGCCGTCGCTGCTAATCGCCGTCGCCGGCGCCACGCCCGCCGTGTGGGCGCTTGGGCTGCCGGTGGAAACCATAGGCGCGCGCTTTGGCGCAGAGGCCGCGTCCAGCCTGCCGGCGTTTGGCGCGCCGGAGGTCAGCTTCGCGCGCCTGCGCGAGCTGCTGCCGTCAGCCCTCACCATTGCGTTCCTTGCCGGCGTTGAGAGCCTGCTTTCAGCGATGGTGGCCGACGGGATGACTGGTCGCCGCCACCGCTCCAATTGCGAGATCGTCGCGCAAGGGATCGCCAATCTCGCAGCGCCGGTGTTCGGCGGCATTTCGGCCACCGGCGCCATCGCCCGCACCGCTACCAATATCCGCGCCGGCGCGCAGACCCCGTTCGCCGGCATGTTCCACGCCGCGTTCGTGCTCGCATTCATGCTGGGATTGGGGCCGCTGATCGCGCACGTGCCGCTCGCGTGCCTTGCGGCTGTGCTTACGGTGGTGGCCTGGAACATGAGCGAGCGCGAGCGCTTCTGGCAGCTGCTGCGCGGATTGCCAGGCGATCGGCTGGTTCTACTTGCGACCTTCCTGCTCACGGTGCTGGTCGATCTCACTTTGGCCATTGAGGTGGGCGTCGTGCTGGCCGCGATCATCTTCATGCACCGGATGGCGGAGGCGACCGCGGTGTCGCGCGGGGTCTCGCTGATCGAGCGCGACCAGGACGATTTCGACCGCCCGCATGCGGAGTACGAGTCCCGTGCAGAGCTGCCCAAGGGGGTGGAGATGTTCGAGTTGCGCGGGCCGCTGTTCTTCGGCGCCGCCAGCCGGCTGATCGATGCGTTCGAAGCGGCGTTCCCGCCGCCGCGTGCATTCGTGTTGCGTTTCCGCGAGGTGCCGATTGCGGATGCTTCCGGCGTCGGCGCGCTGGAGCGGTTCTTGAAACGCTGCGCGGCGCACGGCGTGGCGGTGGTGTTCTGCGAAGTGCAGCCAGGTGTTCGCGCGAGCCTCGCCAAGCTTGG
>CAZNTI010000422.1:0-2200 GCA_964575885.1 uncultured Terricaulis sp. | reverse complement strand
TTCGATGTCGTAGCGGCCATGGAAGCGTCCGCCTTCGAGCGAAAGCCGCCCAGCCGGGGTGTCGGCGGCGCCGGGGCCGAGTTCGATCTCGCCGTCGAAGCGGCTGACGCCGCGCTGGCGGTCGAGACCGACCGAGATCGCCGCCGTCACCGGGGCGTCTAGCCCCGCAAAAGCCCCGAGCGCCGCGGGCGAAAACAGCGCCCGCGGCCGCGCCTGTTCGGTCCCGAACTCGATGACCGCGGACTGGAACCTGGTGTCGGTATCGACCCGCAGCCTGGCCGGCGCCTGGCCTTGGGCGCCTTCGAGCCGCGCCTCGGCGCGCAGGCTCAGCGCCCGGCGCTGGCGACGCAGTTCGATATTGGCCGCATCGGCCGTCCAAGCCCCGCCGCCGCCTTCGTCGATGATGGCCAGGCGCGCGTTGCGCAAGCTGAGCCCCTGCAAGCCCCCTCCCGCACCCACGGGACGGAACGTCGCCTCCATGCCGTCGAGAATGCGCGCCACGCGCGCCTCGAGGGTTTCATGCGGAGGCGGAGGCGGGATGATAATGTCGGCAGCCGCACCGGGGGGGCCGAAGGCGATGTGCACCTCGCCGCTCGCCTTGCGCGTAATCGTCACTGCGCCGCCGGAAAAATCTGCTCTTTTGAGAGAGATACGCCCGATCAGGAGGGCCAGCACATCGAGCTCGATGCGGGCTTCGTCGGAGCGCGACAACAGCGCGCCCTGCACGTCCTGGACGGCGACACCCAGAGCGCGCAACTCGAGCGTGTTGCGCTCGGCGTTCCACGCCAGCTCGACCCGATCAATAGACACCGGCCGCCCGCCACGCGCGGCGCTCAACTCCGCCTCGACGTTCTGGCGCATGGAGCTGAGTTCGAGCGGCCCCTGCGCCAGCCGCCACCACGCGATCCCCAGACCGATCGCGAGCGCCGCGACCAGCCCTAGAAGAATCTCGACTGCAATCAGCGTCGAGCGGCGTATCATCGCCTTGCCTCCGACGCCCCGGGGGCAGTTCTAGACCGGAACCGCGCCCCGACGCAAAGGGGCGGCGCCAGCCAAGACCGGAGACGGAGAATGGCGCGTATGCTCAACCCAGGCGATCCAGCGCCCCCGTTCGATCTGCCGACGGCCGGAGGCGGGCGCGTCGACCTGGCCAAGCTCCGGGGCAAACGGGTCGTGCTCTACTTCTATCCGAAGGACGACACGCCCGGGTGTACCCAGGAAGCGCTAAACTTCACTGAAAAATTGACGCTATTTGCCGCCGCGAACGCGGAGGTGATCGGCGTTTCCAGAGATTCGGTCGCCAAACACGATAAGTTCGCGGCCAAATATGGGCTAGGCGTGAACTTGGCCGCCGACGAAAGCGGCGCCGTTTGCGAGGCCTATGGCGTCTGGGTCGAAAAGACCCTCTATGGCAAGCGTTCGATGGGGATCGAGCGCTCGACCTTCCTGATCGGCGAAACCGGCAGGTTGCGGCGCATTTGGCGCAAGGTGCGCGTGCCGGGACATGTGGATGACGTGCTTGCAGAGGTTAAAGCGATGTGACGGGGCGGCGAAATAATTGCTAGCCTCTATGGGCATTTGGTCTGAGTCGGGCGCAAGGGCGGTTAATCTATCTGAAATTCCTGTAAACGGCGCCGAGCGCCTGTTGCATTTCAGGAGCGTTTCAGGTTGGATCGCGTCGGGCGGGGCTAACGGCAATTTGTGTAAGTTAGTGGGCGGTGGCGGACCATGAGTCAGTTCGGATCGCGGGCGCGGGCGTTTTTCGACCGCATGTTCCCGGAACGTCAGATTTACCACCGTAGCGGCGGCACGGTCCGTTACGTTTCTCTTTCTCCCAGCAAACAGGCCATGCTGGCCTTGGGCGCGGTAGGGTTGGCCGGCTGGTGCGTTTACGCGACCGGCAACACGCTGCTCCAGACCCCCGAATCCAGTAACGCCGAGGTTGAGCGCGAGCGCGCCAAGTACGACCGGTGGCTGAACGAATCACGCGCCCAAGCCGCCGCCGCGCAGGCGCTGCTTGAGGAGCGGACCCGCCAGTTCGACCGCGCCACCGCGGATTTTGAGAGCCGTCACGAGGTGCTTCGCTCGCTGCTGGAATACGCCGGCGGTCAAAGCCTGCAGCTGGCCGCGGCGCGCCCGATCGAGCGCGACGGTGCCCGGATCATCATGGCCTCGGCCTTGCGCTGGTCAAGGCGGTGGT
>CAZNTI010000421.1:1414-2220 GCA_964575885.1 uncultured Terricaulis sp. | reverse complement strand
GGATGAAGGCGCGGGCGATCAGGGCATCATGTTCGGCTACGCGTGCAACGAGACGCCCGAACTCATGCCGGCGACGCTGCAATACAGTCACAACATCCTCAAGCGTCTGGCGGAAGTGCGCCATTCCGGCGAGCGGCCGGAGCTGGAACCTGACGCAAAAAGTCAGGTCACATTGCGCTACGAGAACGGCAAGCCAGTGGAAGTCGTGGCCATTGTCGTCAGCCACCAGCACAAGAAGAAGCTGGGTGAGCAGAGCTACAGCACCTCCCGCATGAAGGCGCTGGTCGAGCCCTACGTGCGTTCGGTGTTCCCTGACGGGCTCATCACGAAGAAGACCCAGTGGATGATCAATCCCACCGGACGCTTCGAGATCGGCGGTCCCGATGGCGACGCCGGCATCACCGGCCGCAAGATCATTGTCGACACCTACGGCGGCGCAAGCCCGCACGGCGGCGGCGCGTTCTCAGGCAAGGACCCGACCAAGGTCGATCGTTCCGCCGCCTACGCGTGCCGCTATCTCGCCAAGAATGTCGTCGCCGCCGGCTTGGCCGAGCGCTGCACCATCCAAATTAGCTACGCCATCGGCGTCGCCAAACCGACCAGCTTCTATGTCGACCTGCACGGCGCCGACACCATCGATCCCGCTATCCTCGAGGCCAAGCTGCCGGAAATGATGGGAGGCTGCACGCCGCGCGCTATCCGCACGCATCTCAAGCTCAATCGTCCGATCTATGCGCGAACCGCGGCTTATGGCCATTTCGGCCGCCAGCCCGACAATGAAGGCGGCTTCACTTGGGAGCGCGACG
>CAZNTI010000421.1:0-1404 GCA_964575885.1 uncultured Terricaulis sp. | reverse complement strand
GATCTGGTGGAGGTATTGAAGCGGCTGTCGTAAGACGTCGCATGTCCTCATCTCTCGGCTTGTCGCCTGAACTTGTTCGCTACCTCGCCGAGGTGAATCCCCCGGAGCACCCGGTACTCGCCAAGTGCCGCGCGGAAACAGCATTGTTGCCGTTGGCGGGGATGCAGATCAGCGCCGAGCAAGGCGCGTTCATGGCGCTGATCGCGCGCACCATCCGCGCCAAGCGAGCGTTCGAGGTTGGGGTCTTCACCGGCTATTCCGCGCTCGCCGTTGCGCTTGCCATGCAGGACATGCACGGCCGCGAGGCGCGGCTGCTCGCCTGCGACATCAACGAGGACTGGACCGCCAAGGCGCAGGGCTATTGGCGCGAGGCAGGCGTCGACGGCATCATCGATCTCAACCTCGCGCCCGCCGCCGAGACCCTCGACCGCCGTCTTCAGGCGCGCGAGGAGGGGATCTACGATCTGGGCTTCGTCGACGCCGACAAGACCGGCTATGACGCCTACTACGAGCGCGGCCTCAAGCTGCTGCGGCCGGGCGGTGTCATGCTGTTCGACAACATGCTTTGGTCCGGGGCGGTGGCTGACTCCGGCGACGCCTCGCCCGACACAGTTGCGCTGCGCGCCCTGGCCCACAAGGCGCGCGCCGACCATCGCGTCCATGCCGCCATGACGGGCATCGGCGACGGCGTGCTCATGTGCGTCAAGGCGTAAGCGAGGGGCGTTGAAGCGGGCTTGCGCTGGCCGGGTTCACGCTGCAAGGGTTACCGCTGCATCGCGAACAGGAGCGGGGCCATGAGAAGCAAGGCCACAAGAAGCACGCAGGTGCTGGCGGGTTTGGCGGTCGCGGTCGGCCTTGCCGCCTGCGGCGCTTCAGGCACGGATGCTGCCGCCGGGTTTCCGACCGAGGTCGCGGCCTACATTGAGTCCGAACGCCAGATGTGCGCCGAAAGCGAACTCGGCATGTTAAACGAGGTGCCGCTTGAGGCCCTGGTCACCGCCGAATTCAACGCTGACGCGGCCCCCGATTATCTCCTCAGCACTGAACATATCCGCTGCACCGAGGGCGGGGCGCCGTATTGCGGCAGCGCCGGCTGCGCCGTCGTGGTGTTCATGTCGAAACCCGAAGGCGGTCTGGACCTGACGGGGCTAGGCAACCTGCAGGGCTTCGAAATCGTGCGCGACGGTGACCGCGACGCTATCGACGTTGCCCTCCATGGCAGCGTGGTCGGCTCCGAAACCGAGTACGCGCGCCTGCGTTGGGATGGCGCAGAGTTCCAAAGCGCCCCGAAACCCGCGCCTTAACGCAAGCGCAATCCGGCGCATTGCGCTGCGCACCGGGCGCGTCTAGATCACGCGCTTCTGCCGACCCTTGAATTTCGGAGCGCCCCATGGCCCGCGAATA
>CAZNTI010000420.1:0-2244 GCA_964575885.1 uncultured Terricaulis sp. | reverse complement strand
CTGACATGACGAAGATTCTCGTCGACGGCGTTGAAGTCGACGTACCGCCGGAATTGACGCTGTTGCAGGCTTGCGAGTCCGCAGGGGCGGAGATTCCGCGCTTTTGCTACCACGAGCGGCTGTCGATCGCCGGCAATTGCCGGATGTGCTTGATCGAGGTCCGCGTGGGCGGCAAGCCGGGACCGAAACCGGTTGCGTCGTGTGCGCAGCAGGTGAAAGATTTGCCGCCCCCGCGCGACAATCTGCCCAACGAACTGGTCACCAAAAGCCCGACCGTGAAGAAAGCGCGCGAAGGCGTCATGGAGTTTTTGCTGATCAATCACCCGCTCGATTGCCCGATCTGCGACCAGGGCGGGGAGTGCGACCTGCAGGATCAATCGGTCGCCTACGGACGCGGCGGCTCGCGCTTCGACGAGAACAAGCGCGCGGTCGAAGAGAAGTTCATGGGCCCTCTGGTCAAAACGGTGATGACCCGCTGCATCCAGTGCACGCGCTGCATCCGCTTCGCCACCGAGGTCGCGGGCGTCGCTGAGCTGGGGGCCACCGGGCGCGGCGAAGACATGGAAGTGACGACCTACCTGGAAGCGGCGCTCTCCAGCGAGATGTCGGCCAATGTCATCGACTTGTGCCCGGTCGGTGCGCTCACGTCCAAGCCGTACGCCTTCAATGCGCGGCCCTGGGAGCTCTCCAAGACCCAGAGTGTCGATGTCATGGACGCGGTTGGGTCCAATATCCGCGTCGATGCGCGCGGCGACGCCGTGCTGCGGGTGCTGCCGGTGACCAATGACGCGGTCAACGAGGAATGGATCTCCGACAAGGCCCGCTATGCCGAGGACGGTCTCTCCAGCCAACGTCTGGACCGCCCTTATGTCCGCGAGGCGGGCAAGCTGCGGCGCGCGAGCTGGGGCGAGGCGCTGGATGCGGCCGCGAAAGCGCTCTCGGGCGATCCCGCCCGCATCGGCGCCGTCGCCGGCGATCTGGCGTGTGCCGAGAGCATGAAGGCGGCGCTTGATCTGTTTCGGGCGCTGGGCTCGCCCAACACCGATTGCCGCCCCGACGGCGCAGCGCTCGGCGGCGGCGCGCGGCAGGGTTATCTGTTCAACTCGACCATCGCCGGCGTCGACGATGCCGATGCGATCCTGCTGATCGGGACCAATCCGCGGCTCGAAGCGCCGGTGCTGAACGCGCGCATCCGCAAGGCATGGCTGCGCGGCGCCGAGGTGGCGCTGATCGGCGAGGCCGCCGATCTCACCTATCGTTATGCGCATCTGGGGGCCGGTCCACAGGCGCTGGCGGAGCTTGGCGGCTTCGCCGAGCGTCTGCGCGGCGCGCAGCGGCCTATGATCGTCCTCGGCGCTGGGGCGCTGGCGCGCAGCGACGGCGCCGCCATTCTCAACGCCGTAGGCGCGCTGAGCGCATCGCTCGGGGTCGTACGCGAGGGCTGGAACGGTTTCAACGTGCTGCACAGCGCCGCCGCGCGCGTGGGCGGGCTCGATCTCGGGTTCCTGCCCGGCCGAGGCGGCAAAAGCGCGCCGCAAATGCTCGCCGGCGGCATGGATGCGCTGCTGCTGCTCGGCGTGGATGACGTGGCGCTGCCGCGCGAGGGCAAAATCATCTATATCGGCAGCCACGGCGACGCCGGCGCCCATCGCGCCGACATCATCCTGCCGGGGGCCGCCTACACCGAGAAGGACGCCACCTGGGTCAACACGGAAGGCCGAGTTCAATACGGCCGCCGCGCTGCATTCCCCAAGGGCGACGCCAAGGAAGACTGGGCCATACTGCGCGCGCTTTCGGGGGTCATGGGCAAGACTTTGCCGTACGACAGCTTGGGCGCGCTGCGCGCCAGGATGATCGCTGAACACCCGAGTTTCGGGCAGGTCGATTACGCACCCGGCGCAGCTGAGGCGGCCGCCTTCGAGCCGGCCGCCCTGGGCGAACGCGGGGCGCTGTCGGACGCCCCGCTCAGAAGCCCGATCGCGGACTACTATCTCACCAATCCCATCGCCCGCGCCTCGAAGACCATGGCCGAGTGCTCGCGCCTGAGGCAGGCGGGCCTTAGGGTGGCCGCGGAATGAACCCCGCCGCCGACTACGTTCCGTTCGTCCAATTCCCGGTCGAGGTCGAGTGGGGACTGATGAAGACGGGCCAAGTGCTCGCCATCATGATCCTGCTGCTGCTGACGCTCGCGTTCATCCTGCTGTTCGACCGCAAGGTCTGGGCGGCGGTACAGTTACGCAAGGG
>CAZNTI010000419.1:0-2244 GCA_964575885.1 uncultured Terricaulis sp. | reverse complement strand
CAGCGCGCCGGAAACCCACACCTGCCGCGGCTGCGGGCACAGCGCGCTTTACCTGCCCTCCGAAATGCGGATTGCGCGCTATCAGAAGGAAGGCCTTGGCTATAAGCGCGGCGCCCCGAAGAGCTGACGCTCGATGGCGCTGAGCGAGGCGGCAGCCCAGGATTTCGTCGGCAAGTTCGCCAAGATGCGCGCGCTAGCCGCGCATGCGATGACGCACGCGCGCCAGGACGCGCGCGCCCTTTACAGCGCCGCCACCGCCTATCGCGTCACCGGCGACACCGCCTCGATGCGCGCGGTGCTCGAGCACCTGGTGCGGGTCTCGCCGCATACGCACTTCCTGTTCGAGCTCGGGGTGGCGCACGAATATGCCGGCGATTTCGACGCCGCGGCGCGCGCCTACGAGGAGGCTCTGAAGCTCGAGCCTTTGAACTATCGCGCCCGCCATGCGCTGGCGCAGCTGCGCCCGCAAACCCGCGCCGACATTTCAGCGCTGGAGGCGGATTTTCGCATCGGCGATGACGCCGAGGGCTGGCGCTCGCTGCATCTGGGGCATGCGCTGGCGAAAGCGCACGAGGATGTGGGCGAGCGCGAGTCGGGCTTTGCCTGGCTGGCGCGCGGCAAGCAGCGCAGGCGCACGCTGCGCCCGTACAACGCCGCGCTGGAAGCGGCGCTGGCCGACGCCGCGATCGGCGCCTACGCCAGCGGGCGCGACGGCTTTGCCGGCGACGAGCCGATTTTCGTCACCGGCCTGCCGCGCTCGGGCACCACCTTGGTGGACCGCATTCTCTCCAGCCATCCGATGGTGAGCTCGGCCGGCGAGATCGGCAATTTTGTACAATTGCTAAAACTGCAAAGCGGCTCCACGACGCCGGCCACTCTTGATGTCGACACGCTGGGGCGCGCCGGGGACGTCGACTACGCCGCCCAGGGGCGTCTCTACATCGACAGCACCCGGCCGCTGACCGGCGCACGTGCGCGCTTCATCGACAAGGCCCCGAGCAATTATCTGCTGGCCGGACTCATCCACCGCGCGCTGCCCAACGCGCGCATCGTGTGCCTGCGCCGCCACCCGCTCGACAGCGTGCTCTCCAATTTCAAGCAGATATTCCCGTTCGACGATCGCTTTTACGATTACGTCACCGGGCTTGAAAGCGCCGCCCACAAGGTGGTCCAGTTCGAGCGGCTGGCCGCGCACTGGGCGCGCACGCTGCCGGGGGAACGCTTCACCATCGTCCAGTACGAAACCCTGGTCGCGGAGCAGGCGCTCGAAAGCCGCCGGCTGCTGGCCTTTTGCGGGCTCGACTGGGACCCGCGCTGTCTGGATTTCCACAAGAACGCGGCCGGCGTCGCCACCCCCAGCGCCAGGCAGGTGCGCACCGCCATGTACGCTGGGGCGGCGGGGCGGTTCGCCACCTATGGCCCGCTGCTGGACCCGGCGCGGCGGGTGCTGGAGGCGGCCGGGGTGGCGCTGGACTGAGTTTGGGTTCTCGGTTCCCGCCATGCATCCAAACCGCGCCGCCCGCGCATCTCCACAATGGCTACACACCCACACGGAGGGTCGCTCACCCATGCGCAACGTCTTGATGCTCGCTTCGGTTGCGTTGGCGGCGTCGCTGGCGAGCCCGGCCGCCGCCCAGACCGCGCGCACCTACGCCGCCACCGAAGTGCAGCTGCGCGACGTGGCCGCGGTGGTGCGCATTCACCCCGAAGCGCGCCATGACGTGGCCGTCACCGTCACCAATGCCGGCATTTTGCCCGATCCCGAGTTCCGCGTGGTGCGCGCCAAGCTCACCATCGATGGCGGCCTGCGCCGTCGCGTGAGCGACTGCAGCGGCGACGACGACGCCTTTAGCGTCCAGATTTCAGGGGTCGGGCGGGTTTCGGGGGCGAATCTGCCGGTGATCGATATCAGAACCCCCGAGCGCGTGGTGGTGAGCGCGGGGGGCGGGGTGCGCCTCAGCGTCGGCCCATCTGAAAGCGCCACCGTTCGCCTCGAGGGCTGCGGCCAGGCCGATATCGAGCGGGTGGCGGGGGAGGCGGTCGTGGCGGTGTCGGGCGCGCCGGATCTGCGCCTCTACGAGGCCGGAAGCGCCACCGTCGCGCTGGCTGGGGCCGGCGACGTCACCGTCGGCGTGGTCCACTCCGAACTCACGGTGTCGATCGCCGGGGCCGGCGATTTCGTAGCCGCGCGCGCCGACGGGCGCACCAGCATCGCCATCCAGGGCGCCGGCGACGTCATCATCC
>CAZNTI010000418.1:0-2265 GCA_964575885.1 uncultured Terricaulis sp. | reverse complement strand
CGCTCTCGCGGGCAGATTTACAGTCTGCTGCCATTAACCACTCGGCCACCCTTCCTTAGGCGCCGGGGATCAGGGGTTCAGGTATCCGGCGTCTCTGACACCTGATACCTGACGCCCGACACCCGAAGGAGCGCTCCTATAGCCAAGCCCCCACCCCCACTCAAGCCGCATGGCATCCCCGCCGACAGATTGCCGCGTCGCCAGTTCGAAGAAGAAACCGGCGGCCCGTCCTGGATCTGGGGCGTGCACGCGTGTCTGGCCGCGCTTGCCAATCCGGCGCGGCGCATCGAGCGCGTGGTGGCGACGCGCAACGCCGCCCAGCGCCTACCCGCCAACGCCGAACCGCAAATTCTCGATCCCGAAGCCATCGACGGCATGCTGCCGCCAGGCGCTGTGCATCAGGGGCTGGCGGTGCGGGCGCTGCCGCTCGAACCGCTGGCGCTGGAAGCTGCCTGCGCACCGCCCCACCGCGCGCGCCCGGTGCTGATCCTGGACGGGGTCACCGATCCGCAAAACGTCGGCGCCGCATTCCGTTCCGCCGCCGCCTTCGGGGCCCGCGCGGTGGTGCTGCAGGACCGCAAGTCGCCGCCGCTCACCGGCGTTCTCGCCAAGGCCGCCGCGGGCGCCATCGACATTGTTCCGCACGTGCGCGTGGTCAATCTCGGGCGCGCTGTCGAAACGCTGCGCGCGCTGGGCTACCTGACCGTCGCGCTCGAAGGCGAGGCAAGCCTCGCGCTCGACGAAGCACTCAGCGACTCCCGTCCGGCAGCGCTTGTGGTGGGCGCCGAAGGCAAGGGCGTGCGCCCCGCTGTCGTGGACGCTTGCGAGGCGCGCGCCCGCATCCCCATCGCGCCGGCAATGGAAAGCCTCAATGTCTCCGTCGCCGCCGCCATCGCACTGTACGAGGCCTGCAAACGCTAGTGCTTGCCGCCGCCGCGGAAGACGAGGCTCTTGATCAGGAAGAAGACGCCGATGATCACGAGGTAACCGAGCAACAGCACCAGCGCCTCGGTCCAAAACGCTTCGCTCATCAGTTCCGGCAGGCGCACGTCGCCGCCCCCGCCCGCCAGCACCGGGGCCAGCTGATTGATGGCGATGTGGATGATGGCGGCCACCAGCGCCACCGGAATCCATTGCTTCCACGAGCCCATGAAGATCGTCGCCGCCAGCGCGATCAGCAGCCCCTTCGGATTGTTGATGGTGCCGAAGCCCTGGCGAAGATACTCAATCGCCTGATCTACGAGTTCCATTGAAAGCCCCTCCCCGACCCCGCCGAGAGCCTAAAGTGTTAAGGACTTAGGACGTCGGCGTCCAGCTTAAGCGCAACCCCTCAGCCGCCGCCGTTGAAACGCTCGCTCCAGGCGGCAATGTCGGCGTCCTCGATCTTCTTGAACAGCACGTCGGGCGGGGCGATGGCGAGGCCACGAGGCAGCGCGTCCCACACGCCGCGATCCTCGGGCTTGGGCCACATGCGGTTGCCTTCCGGCACGCCAATCGCATCGAGCACGGCTTTCGCCGCGTCCGGAATGAAGGGCTGCGCCAGGATCGCAAACAGCGCACAGGCGTTAAGCCCGGTGCGTACGCCAACCGCGGCCTTTTCCGCATCGGTCTTGATCGCGGTCCAGGGTGCGGCGACCTGCAGATACTCGTTGCCCGCCACCCAGATCGCGCGCAGTTCGGCTGCCGCCTTGCGCATCTCCATCTGTTCATGGAAGTGCGTGAGTGCGCCGAGGCGCTCGGCGAATTCGTTCGCGAGTTTCTCTTCCGCTTCGCCCGGCGTCCCGCCGTCCGGCACTTTCGCGTCGAACTTCGACGCCGCAAAGCGGGTGATGCGGTTGACGAAATTGCCGAACACGTTCGCGAGATCGGCGTTGATGGTCTGCTGGAAGTGCTCGAGCGTGAACGCCGCGTCGCTGCTCTCCGGCGCGTTGGCCATCAGATACCAGCGCCAATAGTCGCTCGGCAGCAATTCAAGCGCCTGATCCATGAAGATGCCGCGCTTGTCTGTGGTGGAGAATTTGCTGCCGTACCACGTGACCCAGTTGAACGCCTTCAGGCGGTCGACCAGCTTCCACGGCTCGCCCGAGCCCATGATCGTCACCGGGAAACTGACCGTATGGAAGGCGACATTGTCCTTGCCCATGAACTGGATGTACGTGACATCGCCCGCGCCCTTGTCGGTGCGCCACCAGCGCTCCCAATCGGCGCCTGCCGCCTCACTCCATTCAACGGTCGATCCGATATATTCGATCGGCGCGTCGAACC
>CAZNTI010000417.1:0-2291 GCA_964575885.1 uncultured Terricaulis sp. | reverse complement strand
GGCGCTCGTGGCAGCGGCGAGGCTGGGCGCGCACCCGCTTCGGGCGCTTCCACAACCGCCACCCTCAACTCGCCATTGGTATCGATCTCACCAATCTCGCCTGAGGCCGGGGGCAGCTCATCGAGGCCGAACTGGGCATAGCTGTCGTCGACGGCGTCGGACAGGGAAACGCGTGGCGCGTCGGCGGCCGCGTGCGAGGGTGCTAGCGACACCACGCCGCGCGGCCCCGCGGCGCTGGGATCGCCGAACAGCTGGATCGCGAAAGCGGCGGCCGCGCCCAGGGTCGCGAGCGCCGCCAGGGCGGCGATGCGATGGTCGAGCTGAGGCCGGCGGAGCGGCCTGGGCGCCCGCGCCGGGGGTTGCAACGGTGCAGGCGCGCTCATTCGCGGGCGAATCATCAAGGCGAACAATCGCCTAATTCGCCCCGTGCGTCACTAGGCGGGGGTTAGCCTTGGCGCGCCCGCAGCCGCTCGGCCACCAGCCCTTCGCGCAGGAAGTCGAGCGCGCGCTTCAGTTGGTAGTCCTCTTCCTGGTCCCAGTTTTCCGGGGGCTGGTCGTCTGGAACATGCAGGCCGCGCCGGGTAGCGCCAGAGTCGTTGTCGAGCGCGTTCGGCAGGTCTGCTTCGCTCAGGCCAAGCCGGGTCAACCGCTCCGGATCGACACGCTGCGCCGACACTTCCAGGTCGGGCTCGATGCCCGCGCCCTGGATCGAGCGGCCCGCTGGTGTGTAGTAGCGGGCGGTGGTGAGCCGCAGCGCGCCGTCGGCGCCGCCCTCCAGCGGGATCACGGTCTGGACCGAGCCCTTGCCAAACGAGGTGGTGCCCACGATCAGAGCGCGGTTGCGGTCCTGCAAGGCGCCGGCCACGATCTCGGCCGCCGACGCCGAGGCGCCGTCGATCAGCACCACGATTGGCACGCCGGCCAGATCATCGCCGCGACGGGCGTTATAGCGATGGATGTCGTTAGGTTGGCGCCCGCGCGTAGACACTACTTCGCCGCTGTCGAGGAACGCGTCGGCCACGTCGACCGCTTGATCGAGCAGGCCGCCCGGGTTGCGCCGCAGATCGAGCACGACGCCCCGCAAATTGCCTCCAGACTCGCGCCGCACGGTGCGGATGGCTTCCTGCAGCATGGTGGAGGTGTTCTCGTTGAACACCGAGACGCGGATCACGCCGATGTCGGCGCCTTCCATGCGTGCTGTCACGGCGCGCACGTTGATGATTTCGCGCATCAGCGTCACGTCGAACGGGTCGACGCCTTCGCGCGCCACCGTCACCGTGAGGCTCGTGCCAGGCTCGCCACGCATGCGCTGCACGGCATCGTTAAGAGTAAGTCCGACGATGGTCTCGCCGTCGATGGCGGTCAAATAGTCGCCGGCCTGAATGCCGGCGCGCGCCGCCGGCGTGCCGTCAATAGGGGTGACGACGCGAACTACCCCGTCCTCGCTCGTGACTTCGATTCCGAGCCCGCCATATTCGCCGCGGGTGGTTACTTGCATGTCGCGATAGTCGCGCGCGTTCATGTAGCTGGAGTGCGGATCGAGTGAAGCCAGCATGCCCTGGATGGCGGCTTCCATCGCCTCTTCTTCGTCGATCGGGGTGACGTACTGCTCTTCTACGCGCTCAAGCACGTCGGCGAATAACTCAAGCTGGCGGTAGAGATTGCGCCGGTTGTCGGTTTCGGTTGCCGACCACGCGAGGCCGGCGAACGCCGCCAAGCCCACCATCGGTGCTGCAATCCAGCCTATCCGCATGTCCTTCTCCTCGGACTTCATGTCTTGCTCCGGCGACGATTAACCGGCCCGCACGCGGTTTTCCGCGCTTATTCCGCGCGCGCTGAGCCAGCGACCCGGATCCACCGGTTGGCCCCCGCGCCGCACTTCCACATACAATTCCGGCGCCGCGGTGTCGGAAGCCGGCATGGCGCCGACAAGCTGGCCCGGGCTGACGGTCTCGCCGGCCCTCACATTAATAGTTTCGAGGCCAGTGAATACGATAGCGTAACCATCGTTCACGTTGATGATCAAGACATTGCCGTAGCTTCTAAACAGCCCGGCGTAGGCGGCTTCGCCGGCTGCCGGCGCCACCACCTGGGCCCGGCTCGCGGTCTGCAGCAGGACGCCCTGCGCGGGCGGCCCCCCGGCGCTGGCGGCGCCGAACGGGCGCGAAACGCGGCCTTCGGCCGGCGCCAACCAGTGTGTTGGTAGGGTGGCGGAAGCGCTGGCGGTGCGTTGCGGCGCGCGCTGGGTGCGCGCCGCAAGTTCGCGCAAGGTGCGCGCCTCCGAGGCGAGT
>CAZNTI010000416.1:0-2298 GCA_964575885.1 uncultured Terricaulis sp. | reverse complement strand
GAGGCCAACGACCTGGTGCGCCCCATCCACGCCAAGGCGATGCCGGTCATGCTCACCGAAGGCGAGATCGACGCCTGGCTGGAGGGCCCTACGGAAACCGCGCTGGCGCTGGCGAAGCCGTTTCCGGCAGCGCAAATGCGCATCGTGCAGTCCGGCCCCCGCGAGGACCCGGGCGACATGCCAAGCGCCTCTTGACCCCGCGCCCGGCGCGCCCCAACCACCTATTGATGCGCGTCGTCACCAGGACCGCCGACCTGGACGAGCTGTGCCGCGAACTCGCCGCCCAGCCGTTCGTTGCGGTCGACACCGAATTCATGCGCGAGAGCACGTACTGGCCCAAGCTCTGCTTGATCCAGGCGGCCGCGCCCGGCGTGGAGGCGGTCATCGACCCGCAGGCTGAGGGCCTCGATCTCGCGGCTTTCCACGCGCTGATGGCCGACGCCAAGGTGCTGAAGGTTTTTCATGCCGCGCGCCAGGACCTGGAAATCTTCCTCAAGCTGGGCGGGCGGCTGCCTACGCCAGTCTTCGACAGCCAGATAGCGGCCATGGCGTGCGGTTACGGCGACACCATCGCCTATGACGCACTGGTGCAGACGGTGCTGAAGCGCCGGCTCGACAAGTCCTCGCGCTTCACCGACTGGAGCCGCCGGCCGCTCTCAGAGAACCAGTTGGCGTACGCCCTGGCCGACGTCACCCACCTGCGCGACCTTTATCCGCGCATGCACGCACAGCTGGAGGCGCAGGGACGCCTCTCCTGGCTCGACGAAGAGCACGCCAACCTGCTCGACCCCGACAATTACGACACCACCCCCGAGAACGCTTGGGAGCGTCTCAAGCTGCGCAAGACCACCCCCGACTACGTGCTCGCGCTCCAGGTTGCCGCCGCCTGGCGCGAACGCCAGGCGCAAGCGCGCGACGTGCCGCGCGGGCGCATCGTCAAGGACGAAGCGCTCTACGAGATCGCCGAGATACGACCAAAGAACGCCGCCGACTTCGATCGCATGCGCGCCGCGCCCCGCGGCTTCGGAAACTCGCGCGCAGCGCAAGAGCTTGTGCAAGCGCTCGACCGCGCCTTTGCCGATCCTAACCGTCCGCAATACAAGCACGCCCGCCAGCCGCCGACCCCGGCGGGGCTTGGGCCTACGGTTGAACTGCTGAAGGTGCTGCTGCGCTACCAGGCTGAAGCGCACGACGTGGCGCCGCGTCTGATCGCTTCAGCCGCTGACGTGGAGGCCATCGCCGCCGACGACAACGCCGACGTCGCCGCGCTCAAGGGCTGGCGCCGGCAGGTGTTCGGCGAACGCGCGCTGGCGCTCAAGCACGGCCAGATCGCGCTCAAGCTCGAGGACGGCAAGGTCTCGATCCAGGATATGTCCGCAGCGCCGTAACCCCAATGCAAAGCGGCGTCCGGTTGCCCGGACGCCGCTCGCTCTTGGCTTGAAGAACCCGATCAGAATGCGTAACGGCCGACCAGCTGGAACACCGGGCCCGCTCTCTCGGTTTCGATCTCATATTCGTCGTAGTCGCGGTCGATCTGGGCTTCGGCGGTTTCGAACTTGTCGAACACCTCGTCCTTGCTCTCGTCGAGCAGGTTCGATCCGGTCAGACGGATGGTGAAGCTGTCGCCGATGCGGTGTTCGAGGAACAGCTCCAGGTCGGGTCCGTACGTGGTGGTGACCTCCTCGCCGACGACGCGGCTGAAGGCTTCGCCCTGGTCGCGATAGGTGACGCCGAACGAGGAATTCAGCGCCGGCAGATCCTGAATGAAGCCGACATTGAACACCGACTCGGCTTGGCTGTTGAAGCGGCGCGAGCCGAACTCGTCATCCACTTCCGAGTCGAGCCAGCTGTAGTTCAAGAACACGCCGGTGTTATCGAGGCCGACCGCGCTGAGCGAGGTCGAGAGATCGAACTCGATCCCCCAGACGGTGCCGTCGCCGGTGTTGCGCGGCGCGTAAACGAAGAGTTCAGGACCGATCTCGTCCTCGATCTCTTCCTCGGTGGCGCCGGGATTGTCGGCAAGGAAATCGGCCAGATCTTCCTGGTAGTCCTCGGTCAGTTCGCCGGTGTTGAAGACCTCGATCAGGTCGGTAACGTCGCGATAGAAAAAGTTCAGGCCGACGACGCCGGTGCGCCCGAGCCGGCGCTCGTAGCCGATGTCGAAGCCCCAAGCGGTTTCCGGATCGAGGCCCGGATCGCCCTGAAAGTTGTTGTCGCCGAATTCTTCGATCAGCGCCGGCGACGGGAAGGTAAAGCTCGGATTGCGAATGGTGCGCGCCACCGACACCAAAACGCGAT
>CAZNTI010000415.1:0-2306 GCA_964575885.1 uncultured Terricaulis sp. | reverse complement strand
GATCACCACGGCGTGCTGGGGCATCCTCAACAAGGATCCGCGCGACGTCATGTGCGCAAGCGCGCGCATGGTGGTGAAACGCCGCGACGCGGCGGCGCCCAGCGTGCTCGCCTGCACATTGCTGCCGTACGATCCGCAATTCGAGCTGGGCGCAAGCCTGCGCGATGCGGCGGGGCCGGTGCCGCTCAATCACAAATACTGCGCCAGCTTCTGCGTGCTGGGCGGCGCGAGCTGCGGCGCGGCGAAGGCGTGATCGAGGCGATCGTATCGGCGAAGGCTGCCGCCATCGCGGTATGGTTTGCGGGCCTGGCGCTGGCGGAGCGGGCGCTGCCGGCGAGCCCGCGCCCGCCAAACGCCGGCGCTGCGCGGCTGTTTCGCAATCTCGGGCTCTGGGCCGTCAATGCAGCGATAAACCCTTTCATCGTGCTGCCGATCAGTATCGGCGCCGCGACGCTCGATGTGTGGTCGCGACCGGATCTCGGCTGGGCGGGGTTTGCCTTCGACCTGCTGCTGCTCGATCTGTGGATGTACTGGCAGCATCGCGCGTACCACGAATGGACGCCGCTATGGCGGCTGCACCGGGTGCATCACCTCGACCGGTTCCTCGATACGACCTCGGCGGTGCGCTTTCATCCTGGAGAGGTGGCGGCTTCGGCATTGGCGCGGGCGCCGCTCATCATCGCGGCGGACATGCCGATCTTGACGGTGGCGGTGTTCGACACGCTGGTGACGCTGTCGGCGCTCTTCCATCACTCCAATGTGCGGCTGCCGGCCCGGATCGAGGCCGCGCTGCGCCTCGTCATCGTCACGCCGTCGCACCATTGGGTGCACCACCACACCCCGCGCCGCGACACCAATGCCAATTACGGCGCGCTGCTGACATTGTGGGATCGCCTGTTCGGCAGCTGGAGCCCGACCCGGCGCACGCCGGATATGGCGATCGGCTCGGGCGATGCGCCCGATGCGCCGCTGCCGCGCCTCATGCTGGCGCCGCTGGCGCCGGCGCCGCGCCCGTAACGGCGATTTATTTCTGCCGCGCTTTGCGCGCGGCATACCGCAGGTCGCGCCGCGCCTTCTGCTCGAACGCCAGGATTTCGGCGGCCTCTTCGGCTTCCTTGCGCTGGCGTTCGGCGTCGACCGCCGCCTGTTTCTCGGCCTCAGCTTCGGCTTTGGCTTTCTCCTCGGCCGCCATCCGGCGTTCGAGTTTTTCGAGTTCGACGCGCTCACGCCGGCGTTGCTCGGCCTCGCGGCGCTTTTCCTCGCGCGCTTGCGCCACGACGGCGCGCTCGGTTGCGGCCTGAGGATCGAGCTGGGATTTGCTTTTGAACTTCTCCAGCATGGCCTTGCGTGCGGCTTCTGCTGCTTCTCTGCGTTCGTTGTGGTTCGGGATGCTCATGTGAAAATTCCTTCGAGGCGCGCAAGAAGCGCGCTCGGCGCTGAAGCCTGATTTGGGATGTGAAGCGTCTACATAGCGCACTGCGCAGCGCGCTCAAGAGGCAAAACGCGCCGCCCTCAATGCGCGCGCTTGGGCAGCAGCAGGGCGGCCAGGACGGCGATGGTCGGACCGATCAGAAAGTACAGAAAACCGGCCCAAGGGGCCAAACCCGATGGCAAAAACATGGCGAACAGGGCCGCCATGGCCGCAAAGGTGACGTGCGCCCATTGTTCGTAGAGCGAGAAGCGAGTGATGGCGCGCTCGCTCTGGTTCAGCTCCAGGCGGGCGGCGTTGCCGAGCGCGTGCGCATAGAGGGCCGCGAACACCACGAACACCGCCGCATAGCCGAGCGAGGCCAGCACCAGGCCGAGGCGCGCATCGTCCAGCGACATCGGCGCCGCCGGCGCGCCCCGGGCCACCGATTCCAGGAACCGCGACAGCATCGTCGCCAGATATTTGAGCGGATAGACGAAGAAGAGAATGAGGAACAACAGCACCGCATTCAGCGTCGCGGTCCAGGCGTCAGAGACGGCGTAGCGGCGGAAGAACAAGTAGTGGCCGTGCCACAGCAACAGCAGCATCGAGAAGGCCACGGCGAAGCCCGGGAAGCTCCACAGGAGCGCGGCGAGTTCCGCGAAGGAGTTCGGCGGCTGGTTCGACACCACCAGCAGCGTGAGCGCGAACGCGAACACCATATCGGTCAGCGCTTCGATGCGGGTCGGCTGCATGCCGCGCCAGGCGAACCCGGCTTCGCCCTTGATCGGATGATGGTCCCGCACCGCCACGGCGGCACTGTGCGAGCATGGCCGCGGCAGCGTCAATGGGCCCAAGGGGCCGGCTATTTCCGGCGCGGGGCTTTGGCGTTGAGGGC
>CAZNTI010000414.1:1914-2323 GCA_964575885.1 uncultured Terricaulis sp. | reverse complement strand
CTTGCTTCGCCAGCCGATGCCCTGATCTTCAAGCGCCGCGCCCTCCGGGTCGGGCCCGATCAGCGAGGGGTCGCCGGCGCCGTGAGTTTTGCCGAAGGTGTGGCCGCCGGCGATCAACGCCACGGTTTCTTCGTCGTTCATAGCCATACGCCGGAACGTTTCGCGGATGTCGCGCGCCGCAGCGACCGGGTCGGGATTGCCGTTCGGGCCCTCGGGATTGACGTAGATAAGTCCCATCTGCACCGCGCCCAGCGGCTCTTCCAATTGTCGCTCGCCGCTGTAGCGGGAGTCGCCGAGCCAAGTGCCTTCCGGGCCCCAATACAGCTCTTCCGGCTCCCACTGGTCGGCCCGTCCGCCCGCGAACCCGAAGGTCTTGAAGCCCATCGACTCCAAAGCGACGTTGCCCACC
>CAZNTI010000414.1:0-1904 GCA_964575885.1 uncultured Terricaulis sp. | reverse complement strand
AGACGTCGCTTCCGTCGTCGGAGATGGCCGGCGACGTCGGCGTGCGACCACCCGCCCCGTTCCCGCTGCCGCCACGCAGCTCCCGCACTCGAGACGGCGGCGGCGACGCGGTGGCAGCAGTAGAGCCAGCAGATGGGGTGGGCAGGAGAGGAGGCTTGCTGGGCGATGCCGCCCTGAGCTGGGCCTGGCCACCGCCAGCTCCGCCACGGCCGTCGGTGATCCGGTAAGTGCCGGCCGCGTGCCAGGCGAGGCGGATCATGAGGCCGCCGTAATGGCCGAAATCCGCCGGCCACCAATCCTGGCTATCGGTCATCAGCGCGCGCAGGTCGGCGATCACCGCGTCGAGGTCGAGGCTGTCGAATTCCTTGGCGTAGTCGAAGCCGGGCCCCATCGGGTCCGAGGCCGGGGATTTGGCGTGCAGTACGCCGAGGTCGAGCACCTCCGGCCACCAGTCGCGATTGAGTCTGCCGCGCCCGTGCGACACTGGGCATTTGCTTCCGTCGTCCACTGCGATGCCTCCGGTTTGGTTTCTGCCGTTAAAGACATTCCCCTACGGCGTTCACGACTATCGAACCAATAGATTTTGTTCGACCCATCCATAGAGCGCGCCACTATGTGAGCCCTGCCGACCCGGAGGGCCGGCGTGCACGCGGTACGCGAGCGACGCTCCCCACGCGGCGAAGCTTTGGGGCGGCTACGCGCAGCGCGCGATTAGCGCCAGCCTTTCAGACGAGAGTGCTAGAGTGGGGTACGGCGGCCAAGAGGGGGCCGCTTGAGCCATGCCGGAAAACCGCAGACTGGCAACCATTCTGGCGCTGGACGTCGCCGGCTATTCCCGCGCCGCCGAGCAAGACGAGGTGGCGGCGGCAGCCTCCGTGCGCGAGCTCCGCGCCCTCATAACCGAGCTGATCGCCCCTTTTGGCGGGCGCATCTTCAATTCCGCCGGCGACGGCTTCATGCTGGAGTTCCCGGTCGCCACTTCTGGCGTCGAAGCGGCGGCGGCGCTGATGCGGGCCAGGCGCGCCGGCGAGCGGCCGCTGCCGCAAATCCGCATCGGGCTGCACCTCGGCGAAATCATAGTCGAGCCCAGCGGAGACCTGATGGGGCATGGGGTCAATGTGGCGGCGCGGCTGCAGGCGCTCGCCGAACCGGGCGCGGCAATGGTCAGCGAAGCGGTGCGCACGCAGATGCGGGCCGCAGCGGGGTTGGTGTTTCGCCACGAGGGGCGCGTGCAGCTCGACAAAATGCACGAACGCATCGACGTGTTTTCGCTGTCGGTCGGTCCCCCGATCGCGCTGAGCAAGATCGCTCGGCGCCGCATTTGGCGCTCGCTCGCGGTGGCGGGCATGGCGCTCGCTTTGTTCGGTATCGGCTACGGCGCCTGGCAGGCATGGGGGCCGCAGCCGCCGCCCAGCGAGCCGTTGCTGGCGGTGTTGCCGTTCGACGGCGTCGCCGAGGGCGAGGCGGCGCAAGTGTTCGCCCGCAACGTTGCCTCCGAACTTCACTACACGCTTTCCCAATCCGGTCCGGGCCTGCAGCTGATCGCGCGCGCCTCCAGCAATCGCTTCGTCGGCGAGGCCAAAAACGTACGCGACGTGCGTGAGCGCCTGGGCGTCACCCATGTGCTCGACGGCTCGGTCGAGCGCGATGGCGACCTCATCACCATCACCGTCGAGCTGATCGACGCCGGCAGCGGGCGCCAACTCTGGCGCGAGCGCCGCTCCGCCGATGTGCGCGACATTCAAGCGCTGCTGGAACGGCTTGCCGCCCGCACCCGGGAGGCGCTGCAGATCATGTCAGCCGAACGCCCCGGAGCGCGCGCGCTCGATCCGCGCGCGCTCGATCTATACTTCAGCGTCAGCTTTCGCTCCGGTGACAATTATGTCGAGCGTCAGGCGGCCGCC
>CAZNTI010000413.1:0-2331 GCA_964575885.1 uncultured Terricaulis sp. | reverse complement strand
CTGCTGCTGGCTTAGGCGCACGTTGAGTGTGCGCAGGCCGCGCAGCGTCAGCCAGGCGTCGAACGGAGCGCCGGTGACGCCGCAAGCGTTGGCCCACCAGGTCAGCGGCTCGACATCCTCAGCGCGCGCCGCCACCACTGCGCCCCCGACCACATCGGAATGGCCGTTGAGATACTTGGTCGTGGAATGGACGACGAAATCGGCCCCCAGCGTGATCGGCTTCTGCAACGCCGGCGACAGGAAGGTGTTGTCGACCGCCACGCGTGCGCCGGCGGCGCGCGCGCGCCGCGACAGCGCGGCGATATCGGCGATGCGCATCAGCGGGTTCGACGGCGTCTCGATCCAGACGAGGGCGGTGGGCTCAGCCAATGCCGCGCCGACGGCATCGGCGTCGGTTTGATCGACATAGACTACGTCGATCTGCCGCTTGCGCTTGCGCGCCTCGAACAGCCTCCAGGTGCCGCCATAGCAATCGTGCGGCGCAACCACGCGTGCGCCGGCATCCAGCTGCGAGAGCACAAGGTCAACCGCCGAGAGCCCGGAGCTGGTGATGACCGCGCCGGCGCCGCGTTCGAGTTCGGCTATCGCCAGCGCCAGCTCGTTGCGGGTGGGATTGCCCGAGCGCGTGTAGTCGTACTGACGCTTCTCGCCGAAGCCGGCGAAGCTGTAATTGGCGGAGAGATAGATCGGCGGCATCACCGCGCCGTGGGCTGCATCGCGATCGACGCCGGCGCGCCCGCAAATCGTTTCATCGCGTTTGGTCATGGCTGTGCGTCTCCGAGCGCTGCGCGCACGATGGGCGCCAGCGCATTGGCTTCTTTCAGGAAGCCGTCATGGCCGTAGATCGAGGAGATGACGTGCAGGGCTGGCGCCCGCGGCAGCTGTCCGGCGAGTTCGCGGATGCTCGCTTCCGGCGCAAGTTGGTCGGATGAGAACGCGACCAGCGTTGTCGCCGCCTGGATGCGAGAAGCATCCACGCCGAACCGGTCGATGGCTTCGCTGAGCGAGAGCCAGCGCTGCGGCGCCATGCTGCGCGCGTAAGCATCGCCGCGTGCGATCAGGTAGGCGTCCACGTCACTCAAGCCGTTGGGCCCGAGCGCGCACGCAAAGCGGGCGTCGAACTCCGCGCCGCTGCGATAGGTGGTCATCGCCAGCTGCCGCGCCAACCCCAGGCCGGCGGCGGCGTCGCCGTGCGCCGCCCCAAACTCGACCACGCGCCGCTGCACGCCGCGCCATGCCGCGCCCAGCGCCGAGGGCCTGTGGGCGGCGGCGAGTACGCACAGGCGTTCGACCCGCTCCGGCGCCTGCGCCGCCAGCGCCAGCGCGATCATGCCGCCATAGGAGGCGCCGACGCAGGCGTGCAGGCTGTCGATGCCGAGATGGTCAAGCGCCGACACGATGAGGGCAGCCTGATCGCTCGGCGCGAGCCGCACGCGCTCGTCGCCGAGCGGGGCGAAATCGAGGCCGAACACGGCAAAGCGCTGCGTGTTGACGCCGCGCCCGTCGCCAACCAAGTCTGACCACCAGCCGTCGTCGCCGGCGACGAAGCGATCCGCAGAGATGCCCCCGAGCGCCACCACGGCCGGCGCATCGGCGGGTCCGTAGCGGCGCAGCCGCACGACGCGCTCGCTCAGCACGTCGCCGGAGCGCAGCCTGAAGCCGGCTGGGATTGGTGCGACGATATCCTGCGCCTCGATGTCGTGCAGGGTGGAACGCGCCAGGGCGGTCATTGCGCAGCCGCCTCGCAGGTCGCGGTCAGCATCAGGTGTTCGACGCTGGCGCGTTTGGCGACGCCGTTTTCCAGCAGCAGCGCCGCGAGTTCGCGGGCGTTTTCCGAGGACAGCTCTTTGACGCGCGCGCGGGCGCTGAACCCGTCCGCGAGGCGGTGCAGTTGCAGGCTGTGCAATTGACCGCCGGCCCCGTCGAGCTTGTCTGCGACCGTGCTCCAGGCGCGCGCGTCCTGCAATGTCAGGTAGAAATCGTGCTGTAGTTCGAGCCCGGCCAAGCCGCACAGCGACGCTTCATCGCTCACCGCTTCGAGGCTGAAATGTCCGCTCATGGTTCGTCTCCGCATACCAACGCGGCGATCTGGAGCGGGCGCTTGCGGGCGGAAAGGAGGCGCACTTTGGACGCCTGACCTTCGCTTTAGCTGTATTTGTAACGCGCCCGCAAGCTGAGCATCAAATCGGCGCAACCTCGCGATGAGCGGCTCGGGTTGGCGCTGTCACGCGAAATTTGCGGTGTCGCGGCGAATTTCTTTTTCGGGCGCCGCGCGGCAATCTGGCGCCACGCTGCGAAATCTCGGCGAAGAAAAAATGCTTGAATCCCCAG
>CAZNTI010000412.1:0-2340 GCA_964575885.1 uncultured Terricaulis sp. | reverse complement strand
CAATGCTTACATGCCCGCAATCATGGCAGCGCCTCTTGCCGATTTCGCCATGCATGTGCAGCACGCGCTTGGAGCCCGCCTGCTCGTGAAGACTATCGACGTTCTGCGTGCACACGGTAACGGCGCCGCCCATCGACTCCCAAGCCGCCTCCAGCTGCGCCAGCGCGACATGCGCTGGGTTCGGCTGCACGTTCGCGTGCGTCGCGCGGCGCAAATTGTAGAACTCCAGCACCCGCGCGGGATCGCGCAGATACCCCTCGATCGCGGCGACATCTTCAAGCTTGTACTTGGACCAAAGCCCTTCCTTGTCGCGAAAAGTAGACAAACCCGACTCCGCCGACACGCCAGCGCCGGTGAGTATGAAAATCTTACGTGCGTGCAATACAGCCTCCAACAGCGCGCAGATAGCGCGCACCCATAGCAGGACAAGGCTTGACGGGGTGATTCGCGTGGGCTTTGACCTCCTTCGCGTGGGGGCGCTCGAGAGCGAAAGGGCGCAAAATGCGCATCACTTCCATCCTCGCCGCCGCCGCGCTGGCTTTGCTTGCAGCTGGCTGCGCCAACCGCACCGGAGATATGACGATTGCGGAATGGTGCGGCGCCGACGCCGGCCGCGCCGACACCGACATCTGCAAGCAGCACCGCGACACCGAAGACGTCCGCATCAGCCTCGGCGACCGCATCGCCAATACGCTCGGCATCGCCAACCGCGCCCAGGCCACCGCTGACCAGGCCATGTCGCGCAACGTCGTGTGCGTCACCCGCACGCTGAACCGCACCAGCGCCGGAACCTGCGATCCGGGCTACACGCTGACCGGGTGCACCCAGACCCGCTACACCACGCGCGCCGGCGGCCTGGCGATTCCGCGCGCCATCAGCGATACCGAATGCCGCTTCAATGCGCAGGTGTTGGAAGTGCAGGTGCGCTGCTGCGCCATGGGGCCCAACCCGCCGCCGGCCACCATGGTGCGCGATCAGACCCCGCCGACGCCGCAAACGCCGGCGCCCAACCCAGTTTCCTGAGCAGCCGCTAACGCAGCAACGTGTATTCCGCCTCGAGCCGGTAAAGGCTCGGGGCGGATTTGCGCGTCCAGCTTGAATACAGTCCGAAGCGGTCGACGCAGAAGATCTCCGACGCAAACAGTCCAAGCCTGGTCTCGAAGGCGCGCACCCGCTCCAGCGGCGCGTTGCTGAGATAAGCCAGCGTAACATGCGGCTTGAACGCGCGCGCTTCCGGAGCGAGCCGGGCGTGGCGGGCCGCGCGTTCGCAATCGGCGGCGAGTTTCGCCAGGCGCTCGTTCGGCTTTGCCCCAATCCACAACGTGTGCGGATCGGCGCCGCCGAACGACCCAGCCCCGGCAAGCTGCAGCGCGAAGCTGCGGGTGTTGCCCGCGACATGCTGAAGCGCGTAGTCGAGCCCCTCGGCCACCGGCTCGGCGACCTCGCCGAAGAAACGCAGCGTCAGGTGCAGATTTTCACGCGGGCGCCACTTGGCGCCGGCCACCCCCTTTTGCAGCGCCACCAGGCGCTCGGCGATGTGGTCGGGAATCGGCAGCGCCGCAAACAGACGAAGCGACATGAGGCTAGCAAAGCTTCTGGGAGTTCAGGGACAAGGATCGGGGTGAGCGCTGTGGATGGCGTTGACGCGCGCTTCGATCTCTTCGCTCCAGGTCAGGTCGAACGCGGCCAGGTCTTCGCGCAGCTGCGCTACGTTGCTTGCGCCGATAATGCTCGACGTCACCCACGGGCGCGTATCCACGAACTTCAGCGCCAGCTGCACCGGGCTCACGCCAAGCTCGGCCGCCAGGCCGACATAGGCGGCGACCGCGGCCTCCGCGCCCGGCCCCTCGTAGCGTTGCAGGCGATTGTAGAGCGTCTTGCGCGCGCCCGCCGGCAGCGCGCCGCCAAGATATTTTCCGGTCAGCACGCCTTGCCCCAGCGGCGAATACGCCAGCAGCCCGACGTTTTCGCGCAGCGACACTTCGGCAAGTCCCCCGGTCTCGAAGCGGCGGTTGACGAGGCTGTAGGCGTTCTGGATCGAGGCGATGCGCGGCAGCCCGCGCTTCTCGGACTCCGCCACATAGCGCATCACCCCCCAGGGGCTTTCGTTCGACACCCCGATGAAGCGGATCGACCCCTTCTCCACCTGCCGCGCCAGTCCGGCGAGGATGTCCTCGAACGCCGTGAAATCCTGCGGGTAGTCCTTGTAGGTCTGAAAGCCGAAGCCGCGAAACAGGCGATCGGGCCAATGCACCTGATAGAGGTCGATGTAGTCGGTCTGCAGCCGCTTGAGGCTCTGCTGGACGGGGTTGGGTTTCTGCGCGGGGGTCGGGCGCACCT
>CAZNTI010000411.1:0-2343 GCA_964575885.1 uncultured Terricaulis sp. | reverse complement strand
GACGCGGTCTGGCTGTCGCCGTTCTTCCGCTCGCCGATGAAGGATTACGGCTACGACGTCAGTGATTATTGCGCCGTCGATCCGCTGTTCGGGACGCTCGCCGACGCCGACGCGCTGATCGCGCGCGCGCATGCGCTTGGGCTCAAGGTGATCATCGACCAGGTGTGGTCCCATTCCTCCGATCAGCACGCCTGGTTCGCCGAGAGCCGGGCCGGCCGCGACAACCCCAAAGCCGATTGGTACGTCTGGGCCGACGCCAAGGAGGACGGTTCGCCGCCCAACAATTGGCAAGCCATGTTCGGCGGCGGCGCTTGGACCTGGGATTCGCGCCGGCGGCAGTACTACCTGCACAATTTCCTGCCCGAGCAGCCCGATCTGAACGTGCGCAATCCGGCGGTGCAAGACGCGCTTCTCGACGTCGCCCGTTTCTGGCTCGAGCGCGGCGTCGACGGCTTCCGCCTCGACGTGGTGAACTTCTACGTTCAGGACGCGGCATTGCGCGACAATCCGGCGCTGGCGCTGAAGCGCGCGCCGCCGCGCCCGCACATGTTCCAGCGCCACCTCTTCGACCGCACCCAAGCTGAGACGCTCGTCTTCATCGCCCGCCTGCGGGCGCTGCTCGATCAATATGGCGCGGCCGCGGTGGGCGAAATCGAGGACGAAGAGCCTCTCAAAGTGCAACGCGATTACACCGACGGCCCCGACCGGCTGCACACCGCCTATTCGTTCTATCTGCTGCGCCAGCGCGAGATGACGCCTGCAGTGGTGCGCGAAGCGATGGCGGGTTGGCAGGGCGCGGCGGGCTGGCCCTCCTGGTCGCTCTCGAACCACGACGTGGTGCGCTTTCCCACACGGCTCGCCGGCGACGACCTGCAGCGCAGCAAGCTGATGCTGGCGCTGCTGCTGTGCCTGCGCGGCACGGCGTTTCTCTATCAGGGCGATGAGCTTGGGCTGCCGCACGCCGAAGTGCCGTTCGAGCGGCTGCGCGATCCCGAGGCGATCGCGTTCTGGCCCTCGGGCATCGGCCGCGACGGGGCCCGTACGCCGATGCCGTGGCGGCGGGACGCCGACATGGCCGGCTTCACCGCCGCGCCCGACGCCTGGCTGCCGCTCGATCCGCGCCACCGGGCGCTTGCTGTCGATACGCAAGAGAGCGATCCAAACTCGATGCTGGCGTTCACGCGTCGGATGCTGGCGCTCCGGCGCGCCAGCCCGGCGCTGCGCAGCGGCGAGCTTTCGCTGCTTGAGGATGCGCCAGACGGCGTGGCGGCCTTCGTGCGCGAGGGCGGCGGGCAGCGGGTGCTGTGCCTGTTTAACCTTAGCGGCCAGCCGGCACGCCTCGCCACGCCATCCGTCAAGAGCGTGCTGCTCGACGATCTGGGCGACGTTTCGGGCGGCCAGCACGATACGACATTGGGCCCGCATTCGGCGCTGATCGTCGAAATCTGACGCCGCCGCCTAGCCCGCGTGGGGGTTATAGTGTAACAATCGCGTCCGATGACGGGGATGCGCAGACGCCACCGCCGGACACCTCTTCGCCGATCGGCTGCGCGCCTGGCGCTGCTGGCGGCGACAGTGCTGGCATTGGCGCTGCAGGCCTTCGCGGTCCAAACCCACGTCCATGCGCGCATGCCCGCACACGCGGGCTATACCCATGCCGGCAGCGTAGACGCCGGTTTCAAAGCCAGCCCGGCCACAATTGCCAAACAGCAGACGCCGTGTGTGCTCTGCCAGGCGCTCGCCGCCAGCGGCGTGCTGGCGACAGCAAGCGCCATCGCCGAACACGCGCGCCTCCCCACCGTGTGCGCCGCGCTCGCGATACGCCGCGCGCCGCGCGCGCACACCCATTCCTGGCAAAGCCGGGCCCCGCCCCTCCGCCTCTGACCGCTTAGCGCGCGCCCGCGTCAGCGGGAGCGCTTCGCGCGGGCTTGCGTCCGCGCGCTCCCGACGCATCAGAGGATCACCATGAAACTTTCAGCATATCTGTGCGGCGTCGCCGCACTCACCACACTATTCCCAGTCGCCGCCGCCGCACAGCAAAGCGACGAAGAGAGCAGCGACATCGTCATCACCGCGCCGCTAGAGGGCGCGCGCATCGAGAGCCTGCAAGGCGCGCAAATCCTGGGGCGCGACGACATCGTCGCGACCCTCAATGGCGGCCTCGGCGACACCCTCGACGCGCAGCCCGGCGTCGCCAGCACATCCTTCGGCGCCGGCGCAAGCCGCCCGATCATCCGCGGCCTCGGCGAAGACCGCGTCCGCGTGCTGCAGAACGGCATCGGCGCAATCGACGCATCGACCGCTTCCCCTGATCACGCCGTCACCTCCGATGGCCTCGACGCG
>CAZNTI010000410.1:0-2344 GCA_964575885.1 uncultured Terricaulis sp. | reverse complement strand
GCCGCGCGCGCGCGGCCGCCAATCGCGCCTATGCGGCAGGCACGCTGGGGGTGCTTGGCGCGCTGCTGGCGCTCAGCGTCACGGTGTGGCTATTTCGCCCGGCGACGCTTGATCCCGAGACGCTGTGTCCGACCTCGCGTCCGCTGGATGGGCACACGGTGGTGATCATCGACCGCACCGACCGCTGGGCGCCGCAAGTCGGCGATGCGCTGACCGAGATCATCGAGAGCGCGCAGCGCGAAACCGCGATGCATCAGAAGTTCTCGATCGTGTCGCTCGACGCCAACCAATCGGTGCAGCCGCTGTTTTCGGTATGCAATCCGGGCGCGCCCTCGCTGTGGTCGGACATCTATCGCGGCCGCCGCTACACCGAGCGCGATTTCGAACAGCGCTTCGTGGGCGCCGCTGAAGCGGTGATCGCGGCGGTGCGCGAGCCGGCTCAGGCCAACACCAGTCCGATTATCGAGTACGTGCAGCGCTGGCTCGGCGGCGACGATTTCAACGCCAGCGTGCGGGAACGGCGCCTGATCCTCATCTCCGACATGCGCCAGAACTCGCCGCTCTACAGCATCTATCGCGCCCGTGGCGAAGGTCTCGCCGAGGTGGTCGATGCCGAGTTGGGCCCGGCGGCGGAGGGCGTCACCTTCGACGTGTACTTCGTCTCCCATGCCGGCGACCGGCAGATGAGCGAGAGCGAGGTTCGCCAAGCCTGGGATCGCGCCTTTGAGTCGATACCCGCCGATCATTCCTGGCGCCAGATCACGTAGCGATACCGATGACGTACACTCTCGTATGGTGTTAACTCGCGTTCGAAAGGAACGCGCGATGAGTGATGCATTGGAGACCTTCCGCGTGGAGACGCGGGCCTGGCTTAAAGACAATTGCCCGGCTTCAATGCGCACGCCGTTCGGCTCGGAGGACGACATCGTATGGGGCGGCCGCGACGCCAAATTCGCCAGCCCTGACGCCAAGCTCTGGCTCGAGCGCATGGGCGCCAAGGGCTGGACGGCGCCGACCTGGCCCGCCGAGTATGGCGGCGGCGGCTTGAGCAAGGCCGAGGACGCGGTGCTGCAGAGCGAACTGAAGCGCATCGGCGCGCGGCCGGCGCTCTATTCGTTTGGCGTCTGGATGCTGGGGCCGGTGCTGCTCGAATACGCCAACGAAGAACAGAAACGCGAGCACCTTCCCAGGATCGCGCGCGGCGAAATCCGCTGGTGCCAGGGCTATTCCGAGCCTGGGGCCGGCTCCGATCTCGCCGGCTTGCAAACCAAGTGCGAGGACAGGGGCGATCATTGGCTGATCAACGGCCAGAAGGTGTGGACCTCCTACGCCGACGAGGCCGATTGGTGCTTCTGCCTGGTGCGCACCGACACCAGCGTGAAGCACGAAGGCATCTCGTTCGTGCTGATCGATATGGCCACTCCAGGCGTAGAAACGCGGCCGATTCGGCTCATCTCCGGCTCATCTCCGTTCTGCGAAACCTTCTTCACCGACGTGAAAATCCCCAAGCACCACATGGTCGGGCGCCTTAACGGCGGCTGGGAGATCGCCAAGCGGCTCTTGCAGTACGAGCGCACCAACATTTCCGGCTTCGGCTCCGGCGCACGGCTCGATGTGATCGATATCGCCAAACAGAACGTTGGGCTCGATTGCGGTATGGTGGCGGACCGCGATCTGCGCGCCCGCATCGCCGCGCACAAAATGTTCGAGCGCGCCTATGCACTCTCGGTGCAGCGTGCGCAGGCGGAAGCGAAGGCCGGCGGCAATGTCAGCCACATGGCGTCAATGTTCAAGGTCGCCGGGGCCACCCTCAACCAGGAACGCTGCGAGCTTATGGTGGAGGCGGCGGGCAACCGCGCGCTCGGCTGGGCCGGCGAAGGCTACGCGCCCGAGGAGCTCGCGGTGACGCGCGGCTGGCTGCGTTCGAAAGGCAACTCGATCGAAGGCGGCACCACGGAAGTCAATCTCAATGTGGTCGCCAAGCGCGTGCTCGGCTTGAGGGACACCCAATGACGTTCATGCTGAACGAGGAGCAGCAGCTCCTGAAAGATTCCGCGCGCGACTTCTTTCGCGAGCAAGCGCCGGTCGCGCGTTTGCGTAAGCAGCGCGATGAAAAGAAGAATGGCCGCGATCGCGAACTCTGGGACGAAATTGCTGCGCTGGGCTTCGCCGGCGTGATCGTACCCGAGGCGTTTGCCGGGGCCGGATTGGGCTATGTCGCGCTCGGCGCGGTGCTGGAGCAGGCGGGCCGCACGCTGGCGGCATCGCCGCTGCATTCGAGCGCCTGTGCGGGCGCGAGTGCGCTGATGCTTGCCGGCACGGACGCGCAAAAGGCGGAGTGGCT
>CAZNTI010000409.1:0-2345 GCA_964575885.1 uncultured Terricaulis sp. | reverse complement strand
GCCAACGGCGCGCCGACCGGCGCGCGCGACGGCGAAGCTATCGCCTGGTCGCAGGAAGCCGAAGCCGAACTCGCCAAGATTCACTTCTTTGTGCGCGGCAAAGCGCGCCGCAACGCCGAACGCTACGCCGCCGAGCGTGGTCTGCCGGCAATCAAGCTTGAGACGCTCTATGACGCCAAAGCCCACTTCCAGCGCTAGCGCCCCCTCGCTCCGCGTCGTGATTGTCACGCTCGACAATCACCTCGCCAGCGTGACGCGCCGCGCCGAAGCGGCGCTGGCCGCAGAGATGCCCGGGCTTTCGCTTCGCCTGCATGCGGCGACCGACTGGGCGGCCGATCCGGCGGCGCTCGAGCGCTGCTGCGAAGATATCGCCACCGCCGACATCGTGCTGGCGACCATGCTGTTCATGGAGGACCACATCCAGGCGGTGCTGCCGGCCCTGCAAGCGCGCCGCGACCACTGCGACGCCATGATCGGCGCGCTTTCGGCGGGCGAGATCATCGGCCTCACCAAACTCGGCCCGCTGCGCATGGACGCCTCGCAGAAAGGTCCGATCGGGCTCTTGAAGAAGCTCCGCGGCGCACGCCGGCAATCCTCCGGCGCCGGCCAGATGGCGATGCTACGCAAGCTGCCGAAGATTCTGCGCTTCATACCCGGAAAGGCGCAGGATCTGCGCGCCTATTTCCTCACCATGCAATACTGGCTGTCCGGCTCGCCGGACAATGTCGCCGACATGGTGCGGTTTCTCGTCAGCCGCTACGCCGACGGCGAACGCCGCGGGTTGCGCGGGGTCGGCGGGCCCGGCGCGCCGCGCAGCTATCCCGATGTCGGGCTCTATCATCCGCGCGCCGCAAACCGCATCGTCGAACTGCCGGAAAGCCTGCCCCAGAGCGAGGCGCCGAAAGGCGTGGTGGGGCTCATCGTGCTGCGCTCCTACGTGCTCGCGAACGATGCGGGCCACTATGACGGCGTCATTGCCGCACTTGAAGCGCGCGGCCTGCGCGTCATCCCGGCCTTCGCCGCCGGCCTCGACGCGCGCCCGGCGATCGAGAAGTATTTCCTCGGCGACAACGCGGTGCGCATCGATGCGCTGGTTTCGCTGACGGGTTTGTCGTTGGTCGGCGGGCCTGCCTACAATGACGCCGCCGCAGCTGAGGCGGTGCTATCGCGGCTCGACGTTCCCTATCTCGCCGCGCAGCCGCTCGAATTTCAAAGCCTGGAACGCTGGGGCGCATCGCGCGTCGGGCTGTCGCCGATCGAGGCCACCATGATGGTGGCGATTCCGGAACTAGACGGCGCGACCGGACCGATCGTGTTCGGCGGCCGCTCCGACGGGGCGGGCGAACCCTGCCTGGGCTGCCAGCGGCGCTGCCGCTTCACGGCCAGCGGGGATGCGAGGGCCATGATCGCGTGCCCCGAGCGCGCCGAGCGGCTGGCCGCGCGCGTCGAACGCCTGACGTCGCTCCGCAAGACGCCGCGCGCGGCGCGCAAGCTTGCGATCGTGCTGTTCAACTTCCCGCCGAACGCCGGCGCCACGGGCTCGGCTGCGTATCTGTCGGTGTTTGCCTCGCTCTTCAACACGCTGACGGCCTTGAAGGCCGAGGGCTATAATGTCGAGGCGCCCTCCAGCATCGATGCGCTGCGCAAGCGCATCGTCGAAGGCAACGCCGCCCGCTTCGGCGCCGACGCCAACGTGCACTGCCTGATCGACGCCGGCGAGCACGTTCGCCGCGAGCCGCATCTCGGCGAGATCGAGGCGCAATGGGGCCCCGCGCCCGGACGCCAGCAAAGCAATGGCGCCTCCCTGTTCGTGCTGGGGGCGCAGTTCGGCAATGTGTTTGTCGGCCTGCAGCCGGGCTTCGGCTACGAGGGCGACCCGTTGCGTCTGATGTTCGAGGCGGGGCTCGCGCCGACCCACGCCTTCTCTGCATTCTATCGCTGGCTCCGGGAAGATTTCGCGGCCGATGCGCTCGTACATTTCGGCACCCACGGTGCGCTCGAATTCATGCCCGGCAAACAAACCGGGCTCTCCGCCGCGGACTGGCCCGACCGGCTGATCGGCGATGTTCCCCACTTCTACCTCTACGCCGGCAACAACCCGACCGAGGGCATGCTGGCCAAGCGTCGCGCCGGCGCGACGCTGATCTCCCACTTGACCCCACCCTTGGCGCAAGCGGGACTTTACGGCCGGCTCAAGGACCTGGGCGCGCTGATCGAGCGTTGGGAGGAAAGCCCCGCGTGCGACAAGGCAGGGCTCGCAGATTTCATCGCCAGCGAACGCGAAGCGTTGGGTTGAGCTTGGTGAACAGGATCCGGTTCCGCTTCTCGGCATCCCCGACGAGCTT
>CAZNTI010000408.1:0-2345 GCA_964575885.1 uncultured Terricaulis sp. | reverse complement strand
GCGCCGACCGCGACGCTGACCCGTCGCACCTCGGCGCCAGGCGCCTCGACTACGGTGACGTTCACGCGCCAGCGTCGCCCCGCGTACGTGATCTCCTCGTCGCGCGCGCCGATCGCGGGCAAGCTCCGCGCCGAGAGAATTTCGGTGATGCGGTTCTGCGCCGCCAGATCGGCAAGGCCGCGCGTTTCGACGCGCGAAAACGCGCTCAGCGAATGTGACTGCAGCTGCACCAGCGCCACGCCCGCCATCGCGAACACCGCCAGCGCAACCAGCGCCTCCACCAGCGAGAAACCGGCCTCATTCCGTGCGCGCGACATTGACCTCGCCTTGTCCGTCTATCGCCACCCGCCAGCGCGTCCCGGACCCACTGAGCACGATCGCCGCGGGCGTCGCCCCACCGATGGCGTCGAAGCGTGCGATGCGGGTGTCGTCGCCAGTCCCATCCGGCTTTTCCACGACCACGTCGAGATCGTTCGGCCAGGCGTGAAAGCCCAGCGGCGAGCCGTGCTCGGCCGGGAACCAGCCGTTCGGTTCAAGCCGCTCGAAACCGTAGCCCTCTTGTGTCACCACCAGCGACAGCGGGCGGTTGGCGATGATGCTTTCCTCGCCCGCCAGCACGATGCGCGCCGCGAGCCGCTCGGCCTCGGTCTGGCTTTCCCTGGCCGGCCCAGGGGCCAGCAGCACCACCGCGCCCGCCATCAAGCCGACGATCATCAGCGCCACCATCGCCTCGACCAGGCTGACGCCGGCGTCCGACCGGAATCGGCTACTGCCAGTTGCCAATGTCGGCGTCGACGCCATCACCACCCTCCTGCGCGTCCGCGCCGTAGGAGTACAAGTCGAACGGTCCACGCTCGCCCGGGATAACGTACTCGTAGGGCCGACCCCAGGGATCGTCCGGCAGCCGCCGGATGTAAGCCTCGCGGGTGCGCGCAGCGCCCTCTTGTTCCGGCGGCGCCATCAGCGCCTGCAACCCAAGCTCCATCGGCGGATAGCGCGAATAATCGAGACGGTAGAGTTCGAGCGCCTGCTCGATCAGGCGGATGTCGGCCTGGGCTTTTTGCACGCGCGCGGTGTCCTGCGCCGGCAGCACGTTGATGACCACGATCGCCGTGACCAGCCCGATAATCACGATCACCACCATCATCTCGACCAGCGTCACGCCCGCTTCGCGATGCAGGCGCCGGCCCGGCGCGCCATTGCGCCGCTGCGCCCAGGTCTTCAGCGTTTCGATCATCGTCCTCACCCGATCGCCAAACGGTTCAACTGCAGAATCGGAAGCATGATGGCGAGCACGATCGAGGCCACCACCAGGCCCATGAATACAATCACCGCCGGCTCCAGCAGGCTGAGCGCCGAAGCGGTGAACGCCTCGAACTCCTCATCCAGATGGGCTGCGGCCTTGTCGAGCATGGCGGGCAGCTCGCCCGCGTTCTCGCCGCTCTGGGTCATATACGAGACCATGGGCGGAATCACCCCCGAACCGCGCATCGCCCGCGACAGCGGCTCGCCTTCCTCGATCCGATCCGCCATCCGCGCGATGGCCTTGGCCGCCTCGCGATTGTCGACTGCTTCGCGCGAGGCGCGAACGCTCTCCAGCATTGGCATGCCCGACGACACCAGCGTCGACACCGCGCGGATGAAACGGCTGGCGTTAACAGCCACCGCCCAGCGCCCGATCAGCGGCGCCCTCAGGATAGCAGCGTCGATGCCCGCGCGCACCGGCTCACGCTGCAGCAATACCCGCAACGCCAGGCTTCCCGCCACGATCGCCGCCAGCAGCAGCGGCCAGAAGCCGGTCAGAAAACGCGACACGCCGATCAGGATCTGGGTGAGCAAGGGCAGCCGCTGATCGAATTGCTCGAACTGCTCGATCAGGCTCGGCACCACGAAAATCATCAAGCTGACGACCACCGCTATCGCCACCACGCTGAGCGCTGCGGGATAGATCATTGCCGTTGTGATCTTGGAGCGCAGCGCCTGCGCGCGCTCCAGATAATCGGCCAGCCGCGACAGCACGAAGCCGAGCCGGCCCGATTGCTCGCCGCCCGCAACCGCGGCGCGATAGAGTCCCGAAAAGCTTTGCGGATGCCGGTTCAGCGCCTCGGCGAGGCGTTGCCCCTCGACGACGCCGGCCTGCACGTCGGCGACGATGCGTTGCGCGATCGCCTGCTCTTGCTGGGCGGCAATCATCGCCAGCGCCTCGTCGACCGGCACCGACGCCTCCACCAGCGTCGCCAGCTGGCGCGTGACCAGCACGCGCACCTTGTGCGAAAGCTTGGCGCCACGGAGCCATCGGCAGCCCCGATCCACTCGATTACGATTACTTGAAAAAGCTCAAGGCT
>CAZNTI010000407.1:0-2355 GCA_964575885.1 uncultured Terricaulis sp. | reverse complement strand
TCGGTGTACACGACGCCCGGGATCACGTCGTAATTCACATGGCCCCATTGGCCGGCGATCACCTGCGCGACGGCGATGCCCTCCTCTTCAGCCTTGTGCGCAAGCATCGGACCATGCGTGCAGTCGCCGATGGCGTAAACGCCCTCGACGTTGGTTTTGAAATGATTGGTCTCGATGAAGCCGCGCTGGTCGAAGCGCACGCCCACGGTCTCGAGCCCGAGATTGGTCGTGAACGGCTTTCGTCCGATGGCCACCAAAACGACATCCGCTTCGAGCGTGCGCACCGGCCCGCCCTTCGACGGCTCGATCGACACCAGCAGCGCATCGCGCGTCTTCTCGACCGCGACCACTTTCTGGCCAAGCTCGAAGGCCATGCCCTGTTTCTTCAGCACCCGCTGGAAGGCGGTGGCGATCTCGGCGTCCATCGTGGGCGTGATGCGATCGAGATACTCGACCACCGTGACCTGTGCGCCCAACCTGCGCCACACCGAGCCCAATTCGAGCCCGATGTAGCCTGCGCCAATCACCACCAGCCGTTGCGGCACGGCCTCCAGCGCCAGCGCGCCGGTCGAGGACACCACGCGCGCCTCGTCGATCTCGACGCCGGGCAGATCGGCCGGGACCGAGCCGGTGGCGATAACGATGTTTTTGGTTTCGAGCAGTTGCTTGGCGCCGTCGGGCGCGGTGACCTCGACGCGGCCCTGACCCACAATGCGCCCTGCGCCCTTTACATAGTCGACCTTATGCTTGCGCATCAGGAACTCGACCCCCTTGGTGAGGCCGTCCACGGCCTCATCCTTCTGCTTCAGCATTTGCGGCAGATCGAGCGACAACCCGCTCACCTTGACACCCATGGACGGGAAGGTCTTTTGCGCCGCTTCGAAGTATTCCGAAGCGTGCAGCAGCGCTTTTGATGGGATGCATCCAACATTGAGACACGTGCCGCCAAGCTTGCCGCGGCTCTCTACGATCGCAGTCTTGACGCCAAGCTGGCCGGCGCGGATCGCGCAATTGTAGCCGCCGGGACCGCCGCCAATGATGACCAGATCGTATGCCATGGATGCTCCGCGATTGATGGGGGCGCCGACCTCTGCGCGTAAATCGGCTGCGCGGAACATATGGGCGCGGACGCGCCCGATCAATCAGCGCCCGGCGCACACCCCAGAGCCCACCGACTAGGCGCCCTGGCGGTTCCAATAGGCGCGATCGGCGAAGTCGATAACGAAGATGACGACGCCCACGATCAGGACGATCCCGAGGATGGCGATCTGCGCCTCCGTGCTATCGCCGGCCTGCGCCAGCGCGGCCGGATCGCGGTAGCTCTGCAAATCGAGCGCCTGCAGCTTGGCGGCCACGTCGCCCTGCTGCGCCAGCGCCCAGCGCCCGCCATAGAACGCAAAACCCAGCAGCCAGGTCCAGAACCCTTGGGTCCGGCGCATGAGACGTATCGAAGAGATCAGGAAAAAGAGCGCCGCCGCATACCAGAGGCCAGCGTCAATCCAGGTGGCGTCGGCGGCGCGCGCCGGCAGCGAGGGGTCGATAGCCCCAAGATCCACCGGCACATTGGCCAAAACGATAGTGGTGGCGATCGCGGCCGTCAGAGACACCGCAACCAGCAGAAGCAGCGCAACAATGGCCGGCAGCCGCAGGATGAACGTCATGAGGTCCCCTCCCCTCAATCTTTCCTTACGAGTGTAGCGGGTTGCGACGCGGGAGTCAGCCTTTTCCCCTGGCGGCCCACCCTGGCCGTTTCGGAAGGCGCTATCCACAGCGGTCGGCGGGCGCAAAGCCGGTCGCGATCAACCGCTGGCGCCTGAGGATCGGGCGCTGGCGGCTCAACCGGCGAGGGAGCAGCGACCAAAGGGCCGTTTAGAGATCGAGCAGCATACGCTCGGGGTCTTCCAGGCCTTCCTTCACCCGCACGAGGAAGGTCACCGCCTCCTTGCCGTCAACGATGCGGTGATCGTAGGAGAGCGCCAGATACATCATCGGGCGCACGGCGATTTCGCCGTTGATGACGATCGGCCGCTCCTGGATTTTGTGCATGCCGAGGATGCCGGACTGCGGCGCGTTGAGGATCGGCGTCGACATCAGCGAGCCGTAGACGCCGCCGTTGGAGATGGTGAAGGTGCCGCCGGTCAGGTCGGCGATGCTGAGCTTGCCGTCGCGCGCCTTGCGGCCGAGATCGCCGATCGCCTTCTCGATGCCGCCGAAGGACAGGGTGTCGGCGTCGCGCACGACCGGCACGACGAGGCCTTGCGGCGTGCCGACGGCGACGCCGATGTCGTAGTAGTTCTTGTAGACGAGGTCGTCGCCCTCGATCTCGGCATTGACCGCCGGCAACTCCTTGAGGCC
>CAZNTI010000406.1:0-2368 GCA_964575885.1 uncultured Terricaulis sp. | reverse complement strand
ACGCGGTTTCACATGCACTTCCGGCCCCGGCATTTCGCTGATGAACGAGTTCGTCGGCTTTTCCTATTACGCAGAGATCCCGGCGGTCATATTCGATGTGCAGCGCGGCGGGCCCTCCACCGGAATGCCCACGCGCACCCAGCAATCGGACCTTCTGCTGGCGGCATACGCCAGTCATGGCGACACCAAGCATCCTATGCTGTTTCCCGCCAACCCCACCGAGGCATTCGAGTTCGGCGCACTGGCGTTCGACTTGGCGGACCGTTTCCAGACCACGATCTTCGTCATGCTCGAACTCGACATCGGCATGCAGGAATGGCTGACCGAGCCGTTCACGTGGGACGCTTCGCGCCGGCTCGATCGCGGCAAGATCGTCACCGCCGAGATGCTCGACGCCGGCTTCCAGTTCGGCCGCTATCGCGATGTCGACGGCGACGCCGTGCCGTATCGAACCTATCCCGGCGCCCACCCAACCCGGGGCAGCTATTTCACCCGCGGCTCCAGCCACGATCGCGACGCGCGCTATAGCGAAAAGGGCGAGGACTACACCGAGGGCATGGAGCGCCTGTTGCGCAAGTGGCAGACGATGAAGGCTTATGTGCCGGCGCCGATCCGCAAGCAGGCCAAGAAGCGCACGCCGGACGGCGTCATCTATTTCGGCTCAACCGACCCGGCGATGGAGGAGGCGCTGTGCGCGCTGGAAAGCAGGGGCGTGCATCTGGATGCGCTGCGCGTGCGCGGATTTCCGTTCCAGGACGAGGTGTTCGACTTCATCCGCCAGCACGAACAAGTCTTCGTTGTCGAGCAGAACCGCGATGCGCAGCTCAAGTCTCTGCTGGTCAACGAGGGCGGCGTTCATCCCGCGCGGCTGGTCTCGGTGCTGCACTATGATGGCACCCCGATCACCGCGCGCTTCATCATCAAAACCATTTCAGAGAGGCTCGAAGCGGGTCATGCCGCGGCGCTGCCGGAGAAGGCGCAATGACCTACATCGCCAAGCCGTCGCTGCATCACCCCTCGCTCGAGAAGAACGCGCTGGGCTTTACCCGCCGTGACTACGAAGGGCGCATCTCCACGCTGTGCGCCGGCTGCGGTCACGACTCGATCAGCGCGGCGATCATCCAGGCCTGCTTTGAGATCGATCTCGCGCCGCATCGCCTGGCTAAGTTCTCGGGCATAGGCTGCTCCTCCAAGACGCCCGACTATTTCGTCAGCCCCGCGCACGGCTTTAACGCCGTGCATGGGCGCATGCCCTCGGTGCTCACGGGCGCCAACGTGGCGGCCAAGGATTTGATCTATCTGGGCGTTTCCGGCGATGGCGACAGCGCTTCGATCGGGCTCGGCCAGTTCGCGCATGCCATGCGCCGCGGCGTCAACATGACCTACATCGTCGAGAACAACGGCGTTTATGGGCTCACCAAGGGCCAGTTCTCGGCCACATCCGATAAGGGCTCCAAGGCCAAGAAGGGCGCCGAAAACAAGGACAACCCCATCGATCTCGTCATGTTGGCGCTGCAGCTTGGCGCGACGTATGTCGGGCGCTCGTTCTCGGGCGACAAAGCGCAGCTGGTGCCCCTGATCAAGGGGGCGCTCAGCCACAAGGGCGCTGCAGTGCTCGACGTATTGTCTCCATGCGTGGCGTTCAACAACCACGTCGGCTCCACCAAGAGCTTCGACTATGTGCGCGAACACAACGACGCCGTGAACCGGCTCGACGTCATCACTCCGCGTGCGCCGATCACGGCCGACTACGCACCTGGCGAGCTGAAGGAGATCGTCCAACACGACGGCTCGATTCTGCGCTTCCGCAAGCTGGAAGAGGACTACGATCCGAGCCACCGCAATTCCGCGCTCGCCTACCTCGCACGCAAGAGCGCAGAGGGCGAAATCGTCACCGGCCTGTTGTACGTTGATCCCGACGCCGGCGATCTGCACGACGGCCTGAACACCGTCGATACGCCGTTGAACAGGCTCACAGATACCGATCTGGTTCCGTCTGCGTCGGCGCTCGACGCGATCAACGCCGGCTTGCGGTGAGCCCAAGGCTGGAGGGCGGGGCGGCGCTCACCCGTCCAGCCGCGCGACGTTCACGCCAATCGCGAACGCGCGCCAGCGCGCCCCGTCGCGGACGACGCGGATCTTGTTCACCGCGCGCCCGAATTCGACCGGGGCCCAGCTGGCGCCGCCATCGCGCGTTTCGAAGCCGCCCTGCGTCGCGCCCACCCATCCCCATTCCGGTGTAACGAAGCCGACGCCGAACTCGCGGACGTCCGCATCGTCCACGAGCGGCAGCTCCCGCCACGTGGCCCCGCCATCGATGGTTTTCACGATCACGCGCGCGCTCTGGCCTTGCTCGTAATTCTGCACT
>CAZNTI010000405.1:0-2381 GCA_964575885.1 uncultured Terricaulis sp. | reverse complement strand
GAGGAGATCGGCGCGGATCGGCTGATCCATCGGCACGATCGCATCGCCGTAGCGTTCGTTGAGGCCGGCGCGGACATAGCAATGCAATTGTTCGTAGAAGGGCTGCAGCTGGCCCCACAGCCGCTCGACCTCGCGCTCCATATCGGCGGCGGGCATGTCGTAGTTGGAGAGCCACATCTGGCCGACATTATCGAAGCCCAGGTCGCGCGCGCCTTCGTTGGCGATCTCGACCATGCGCGTGTACTGATCGCGCATCGGCGCCGCCACCGCGTGCCATTCGGTCCACATCTCTTCGAGGCGGGCGGGATTGCGCTCGGTTCCCATCAGCGTCTCGAGTTCGTCGAGCGTCACTTGCCTACCCTGGTAGTCGATGCGCCCGGTTGAGTAGGTGGAAGAGAGGCGCGTGGTGATCTGCGAGAGTTCCTCGGCGGCGCCCTCGCGCTGCGGCGCCGGCAGCACCAGGCTCAAGCGCAACAGATCGATCTTGCGGCGGATATCGGCAGGCAAGTCGGCGTCGGCGAAACGGCCGGCGCCGCTGGCGAGGCGAACCCGCGCCTCGGTGGCCTCGGCGTTGCTGCGTTGCAGCAGCCATTCGGTGTCGTAGTTGATGTTGGTCTGGTACACCCAGGCGATGCGCGCTTCATATTGCGAGCGCTCGAGCAGCTCGCGCTCGGCGGCTTCCACATAGGCTCGCGCAGCTTCCGCGCTCGCCGGCGCCGGCGCGCCAACATCGGTGGCCGGCGCTGTCGCGCACGACGCGATCGCGGCGATGGCGATCCAGGACGCCGCGGCCCTCAGCAATGGTTTCGCGAACATGGCATCTCCCTTTGCCCAGCTGCGGCGTCCCTGTTGGGCCTGCCGCACGCCCCCCTCAAGGGCTTTCCCCTCAAAAATTCTCGGCCGCCAGCCACTCGATGCCGTCGGCCGACATCACAAATACCGCGGCCTCCTGACGGCGCGCGCCAACCGCGGCGAAGAATTTCTGCGCCACCTCGTTGTCGACGCCGGTGGTTATAAGAAGCTCGCGCGCGCCCAGCTCCCGCGCCCGGCGCGCCACGCACGACATGAGCTGGCGCGCCAGCCCGGATCGGCGCTGATCGGGGGCGACGAACAATTCGCACAACCGCGCCATCGGCGCGGCGCGGCGGAATTCGTAGCCTTTCACGATCACCGCAAGGCCCAGCAGCGGCGCGTTCGGGCGCGCCTGCGCAACCCAGGCTTCGAACAACGCCGAGCCGCCAAAGCCGTGCGCCTTCACCCTATCCGTATCTAGTCCGGAGATCAGTCCTTCCTCGCGCGCCGCATCGGCGGCGAGACGGGCGATTGCGTCAGCATCGCGGGCGACGGCGCGCCGGATCTGATACGGGTTGGCCATGACTGCCCGCCAAGTAAGCCGCCGGGAAGGCCGGGACGCAAGCGAAAGCGGTCAGGCGGGTACGGACGATAGGGTTAAGCGGCCAAGGGCGCTCAATGATCGAAGGGGCCGACCGGCCTGTCCTCGTGGCGTTCCCACTCGGTATCGGGGTTGCGGCGGCTCATCAGCGCGCCAAGCAACGTCAGGCCAACGATGATGACAACCGCAACCAGAAACCAAAAGAACATCGCCAAACTCCGCAAACGGGGCTCAGCCAGTCCCCTGCTTACGCCTCCTCAGGATTCGCATGTAGTGTTTTGACACGGTTTTTCCCAGAGTCCGAGCGTAAACCCACCCAGATACGCAGCGGCGGGATCGCTCGCCCCAAGAGGTAAAACAAGGCGCAGCCCAGCACCGTAGCCGCGATCAGCAGCGCCGCCTCCAGCCACAACGGCAACGCCAGCGCGTTCAGGTGATGGCCGGCCGCCACGATGATGGTTTGGTGTATGAGGTAGAACGGAAAGATGGCTTGCGTGAGCAGCCGCCGCAGCGGCCCGTCGGCGTTGCGCAAATACAGGTGCGCGAAGCCGATGGCGGCGACGATGGCGCTCCAGGCCTGGGCCTCGCGCACACCGCGGAAGACGAGCCGCAACCATTCCGGCGGCAGGTTGTCCTCGCCGTAGGCGGTCAGCCCGCCATAGCCATAAAAGAGGCAAACCGCGCCCCAGGCCGCCACCGCTACCGCCAGCGCCGTCCAGCGCCAACGCACGCAGGCGTCGAAGAAGGGCTGATGCTTGGCGATCGCGTAGCCGAACAGGAACGCGCCGAAATAGAGCGGGTGCAGGTACCAATCTTCACGGAAGTCATGGCTTTCGCCGAAGATCGGAAACAGCGTCGCCCGCAGCGCGAACATGAACGCCCACGGCGCAAGCAGCAGCCCAGGGCCCGCGATCAGCACCGACACCGCCCGCGGCGCGCGGCGCAGCAAGGGCAGCAGCGGCGCCAGCGCCAGGGTGTAGAGAATGAG
>CAZNTI010000404.1:2190-2402 GCA_964575885.1 uncultured Terricaulis sp. | reverse complement strand
GTCTAGCTGCTCGACCGGCGTCTCGCTCATGGCGGCGCCGGTTTAGAACACCCGGCCGAAGGTCCGGCCGAGCCAGCCGCGGCGCTCCGCCTCGTCTTCGGCCACCGGCGCGACGCCGGCGTCGGTCATCAGCCGGTAGGAGCGCTGATACCATTGGTTGCCGGGGAAGTTGTGGCCGAGGATAGCGGCCATACGCTGCGCCTCTTCGATCA
>CAZNTI010000404.1:0-2180 GCA_964575885.1 uncultured Terricaulis sp. | reverse complement strand
GGTAGGATTCCACCAGCCGGTGCAGCGCTTCCGGCACGTGCGAGGTGCGCTGGAAATTCTCGTTCTCGATGACAAGGCGGAAGCGGTTGATCGCCGCCAGATGCTGGTCGCGATCGAGGTAGAAGCGCCCGATCGTCATCTCCTTGCCGGCCAGTTGATCATAGACCATGTCGAGCTTCAGCCGTGCATCACGCGCATAGGGGCTGTCGGGATACCGCCGCGCGACATCGTTCAACGCCGCCAATGCGCGCTCGGTGGTGGCCTGATCGCGGCCAACGTCAAGGATGCGCTCGAACTGGCACATCGCCACCAGGTAATAGGCGTAAGGCGCATTCTCGTTGCCGGGGTGCAGAGAAATGAAACGCTGCGCGTCCTCGATGGCGTCGTCGTACTGGCTGGCTTGATAGTGGGCATACGCTTCCATCAGCATGGCGCGGCGCGCCCACGACGAGTACGGATGCTGGCGCTCGACTTCCTCGAAGGCGACCAGCGCGTCGGCCCAGCGGCGGCGGTCGAGCAAGCGTGCGCCGCGATTGTAGAGCTGCGCCACCGGTTCCTCGACGTACTGCACCTCTTCACGACCGCGCACGCCCCCGCAGGCGGCGATACCCCCGGTCAACAACACCAGGGCGAGGGCGCGGGCTAATTGCGTCTGTCGGGAGTTCATCAACCTCTGGCCCTCTTCCTGACTTCTGAAGACGAACGGCACGCCGAAGCAGCGGCGCTTCGCCTGATACAGGAGGTTGGGCGCGACGCAAAGCGGACGCGGCTGTGGAACGAACCCGGCCTCAGCCGGCGGCGGCGACCAGTCCGCCTGTCTGCCCCTGGTGCAGCGCAAACGCGCCGTCGTGCTCCCAGCGCCAGGCTTCCGGCGTGTCCAGAAGCGCCCGCACCAGCCGCGCGTTGAGCGCGTGTCCCGGCTGATCCGCCACAAAGCGGCCATAAATTGGCGCACCGGCCATGGCCAGGTCGCCGATGGCGTCCAGCAGCTTGTGGCGAACAAATTCGTCGTCGAAGCGAAGCCCTTCGGGGTTCGCGACGCGCCCGGCATCGACCACCACGGTGTTGTCCATCGAGGCGCCGCGCCCGAGGCCGGCCGAGCGCAGCATCTCCACGTCGGACAGGAAACCGAAGGTGCGCGCGTTGGCGATCTCGGCGAGGAAGTTCTGCGGCGTCAACTGCACCGCGCGGCGCTGCACGCCGATGGCGGGGTCGGCGAAGCGAATGATGACGTCGAGTTCCAGCCCGTCGAACTCATCGGCCGGCAGCAGAGCCGCGCTTTTCGCGCCCATGCGCACTTCCACCGGCTCCAGAATGCGGATGATGCGCTGCGGCGCATGCTGCACCTTGACGCCGGCATTGGTCAGCACCTGCACGAAGGGCGCTGACGAGCCGTCCAGGATGGGCAATTCCGGACCGTCGACCTCGACGATCAGATTGTCGATCCCAAGCCCGGCGCACGCCGAAAGCAAATGCTCCACGGTCGCGACTTCGACGCCTGCGGCATTGCCGATGGTGGTGCAATTGCGGGTGTCGGCGATGCTGTCGGCATGGGCGCGCACGACGTTGTCGACCCCGCGCACATCCGAACGCACGAACACCACGCCGGTATCGACGGCGGCCGGCGTCAGCGCCAGGCGCACGTGGCCGCCAGTATGCACTCCGACCCCGGCGCACATGGCCGGACCTGCTATCGTCTGCTGACGGCGCACCTCAGACCACCCTTTCGTCCCCTCAAAGGGCTTGCTTGGGCCCCCCGACCCGGATGTGCTCTAAGGCGCAGCTTGGTTAGCGACAACACACGTTGCGTTACCGTTTGTGACCGTTAACCATCCATCCTAGGACACTGTAATTGAAGCGGAAAACTCCATTCAAAGGAATCGACTCCGAAACCTTCGCGGCGCTGGCGCGGGCTGGCGGTCCGGGGGCCGGGCTGGCTGCGCGGCGCGCCGCCGCCATCGCCCTCGGCGCCGACCCCGAGCTTGCCCGCGAAATGCTGGCGATCGCTATCCGCGAAACGCCGCTCGATCACGGACCGCGCCTGGAGCTGGCGCGGCTCTGGGCCGAAGCCGGCGACGTCGAAGCCGCCACGAAACTCGCCCGCACGGTGATGAACGGCGCCGTCGACAAGGCCGCACGCGCGCGCGCCGCCTTCATGCTGGGCGAGCTGGCGCGGACCC
>CAZNTI010000403.1:0-2405 GCA_964575885.1 uncultured Terricaulis sp. | reverse complement strand
CCTCTACGACGGCGACCGCCAGCTCACCAACATCGTTTTCATGGGCATGGGCGAGCCGCTCTACAATCTCGACAACGTCGCCGAAGCGATCGACACGATTTCGGACGGTGACGGCATCTCCATCTCGCGCCGCCGCATAACGGTCAGCACCGCCGGCGTCGCGCCCAAGATCAGGGAGCTCGGCGAGCGCACCGGAGCGATGCTGGCGATCTCGCTGCACGCCACCAACGACGATCTCCGCAATGAGCTGGTGCCGCTCAACAAGAAGTACAATCTGGCCGAATTGTTCGACGCCATCCGCGCCTACCCCTCGCTCGGCAACGCCAAGCGGGTGACGTTCGAATACGTGATGCTTAAGGGCGTCAACGATTCTCTCGCCGAGGCCAAAGCGCTGGTGAAATTGCTTGCCGGCGTGCCGGCCAAGATCAACCTCATCCCCTTCAACCCCTGGCCCGGCGCACCATACGAATGCTCCGACTGGGCGACAATCGAGAGCTTCGCCGAAGTACTCAACCGCGCCGGCTATGCCTCGCCCATCCGCACGCCGCGCGGGCGCGACATCCTGGCCGCCTGCGGACAATTGCGCAGCGAGAGCGTCAGAAAGCGCGCCAGCGAGCGCCTCAGGCCACAAACCGCGTCATGACGACGCCGCTTCTCGAAGCCCCGGGCATCGTCCTGCGTCCGCTCGACGTGGCCGACGCGGGCGCCTTGTTTTCCGCCCATGGCGATCCCGACGCGCATCATTTTTGGTCCTCGCCCGCGCACGCGAGTGTGGACGAGACCGCCCGCTACATCGAACAGACGCTGACCCTGCCTGGCGCCAGTGCCTGGGCGATCACCGAAGCCGGCGGCGATGCATTGGGCCGGATCGCATTGTTTGTTGTGCGCGAGGGCGTCGGCGAAGTCGGCATCATCCTGCGCCGGGAGGCGCAGGGCCGGGGCCTGGCCGCGCAGGCGCTTAAGCTTGTCGAGCGCTACGCTTTCGACGATCTCGCGTTGCATCGGCTGGCTGCAGATATCGACCCCGACAACAACGCTTCGCTGTCCCTGTTTCTGCGCGCAGGCTATCAACGCGAAGGCCTTTTGCGTGGAAATTGGAAGACCCATTTGGGCGTACGCCACAGCGTCATCATGGCGAAGCTGCGCGAGTAAGTTTCTTGTGCACGAGGGGCGCGCCCTAGCCCAAGCGCTGCAGGCGCGCCCAGACGAGATCGGCAGCGGTTTGCCAATCCGGCAATAGCATATCGTTGGCGCGGCGCTGCGCCTGACGCAGCGCCGCCGGGTCGTCTTCCAAGAGCTTGAGCGCTGTGACGAAGCCGTCGTCGTCGCCATCGTGAACGATATGCGCCCCCGCACGCGCCCAATCCAACGCCCCGCCCGCGCGCGTCGAGACGACCGGCACGCCGCGGGCGATCGCTTCCGCGACGGCCAGTCCATACCCCTCGTACGACGACGCAAAAACGCCGACGTCGCACTCGTCCCAGAGACGTTCAAGGGCGTCGTCCTCGATTTCCCCGACAATGGCGACATTTTGCTCGATCCGCAGCGCCGCAATCTCGCGCCGCACCGCGTCCACATGGCCGGGATATCTCGTGGTGTTGCCGCACAAGCTCAGCGACCAGTCGCGCAACGCCGAACGCGCGCAGAGCCGCACCAGACGCAAGTGGTCCTTGCGAGGCACCAGCGCGCCAACGTTCACGAGCCTCAACGTGGCGCCGCGCTCCGGCCTGATCGCATGAACCCGATCCAGACCAGGATGCGCCACAACGATTTGCGATGGGTCGATCTTGGCATCTTCGACTAAGTGGGCAGCAGTCGCCTCGGAAGTCACCACGATCAGGCTGGAGCGGCGCAAGCCCTCACGCTCGCGCGCGATGAGCGCCTCGCGATCAATCTGCCCCACCTCTTTGCCGATCGGGTGATGGAAAATGTTGACCAAGCGCAGGCTTGGAGTGCGTTCGAAAGCGCCGGGCGCGATACAGATTTGGTCCGCGAACACGACGCTGCCGGCCGGCAAGCCGGCCAGAATCGATTCCGTGTCGGCCAAGGCGCGCGCGCTTGGACGCGGGAACCCGGCCGGCAACACCAAGCGCTGCACGGGCGCGAAACGCTGCGTGATCGCCTGCATCAGCCAGTTGTTGAACTTCCAGCCGCCGGTCCGCTGCTCGTAATCCTCGGACTCGAGGTAGAAATGGCCTCGCATCGGTTGCAGCGTCCTCGTGTCGCGCAGGCGGGCGCTCAAGTACGCCGCAAACTGTACGCAAAGTCACGACTCAGCGCAGGTCTTGAACGGGGGAAAATTCGAACCCAGCGCAAGGTAGCCGGCGGGGCAGGCCGCCTTCGCCAAGGCGCCTTGCGCGCTCTGGGTGACTATGGTGGGCGCGACAGGGATCGAACCTGTGACC
>CAZNTI010000402.1:1811-2406 GCA_964575885.1 uncultured Terricaulis sp. | reverse complement strand
ACCGCGTGCGCCAGCCCATCCGGCGACCATCACCATGCCGATCGATGCGATTTCGTCCTCGGCCTGCACGATCGCGAAGCGGCGCTTGCCGTCCGCGTCGGTACGCAGCGTCTTGCAATGCTTTTCGAAGGCTTCCGCAAGCGAGGTCGACGGCGTGATCGGGTACCAAGCGCAGAACGTGGCGCCGCCATACACGGCGCCCAGCGCGGCGGCCTCGTTGCCTTCCACGAATATCCGATCGCCAACCTTATCAGTATGCGTGAGCCGCAGCCCCAACGGCGAAAGATGGTTTTCGGCGTACGCGTACCCAAGGTCGAAGGCTTTGAAGTTCGGCTGGATCAGTCGATCCTTGCCCTTGAACTCCTCGGTGACGAGCTGCTTGACGATCGTGACATCGAGCCCGATCAGATACGACAGCACGCCGACATAGCAGATGTTCTTCAACAACTGGCGCTCGCGCGGGTTGGCGAACTCCGCTGCGATCAGCTCGGTCAGCGGCGCGCCGATGACATTGACGTCCTCGCGAAACTTCGACGCCGGCAATGGCTTGGAAGAATCGTAGAGCAGATAACCCCCGGGGCCGATCTCCTTCACA
>CAZNTI010000402.1:0-1801 GCA_964575885.1 uncultured Terricaulis sp. | reverse complement strand
TTCAAGTCGGCGTCCCAGGTCTGCGGGTTCATGGCGACCATCAGGTCGACGCCGCCGCGGCGGCCAAGCCAGCCGGCTTCGCTCACCCGCACCTCGTACCAGGTCGGCAGGCCTTGGATGTTGGAGGGGAAGATGTTACGCGCGCCGACAGGCACGCCCATGCGCAAGATGGACTTTGCGAAAAGCCCGTTGGCGCTCGCCGATCCAGATCCGTTCACGTTGGCGAATTTGACGACAAAATCGTTGATTGCGGCGAGCGGCTTGGCCATGACGCGCGAAGGTGCCTTGCATCAGGTCGGCGGGGCGCCGACAGGGGCGGACCTTTTAGCTCGGCGGAGCGCGCAATTGAAGCGGCATAAACGCCGCTCAGGGCGCCGCAGGCGCGCCGTCGTTTTGCATTGCAGCATCGCTGTTCCGGGCGCCGCTGAACACGATCGCGGCGTCGGCGAACGCCCCCCGGTAGCGCGCCAACCGGCCATAGCCGATCGTGCGATAGCCCATCACCGGCTCGATCACCGCAAACGAATCCTCGTCGTGGCCGACGGCAAGCACATAATGATCGACCATGGCTAGCCCCGTGAACTCCGAGACCCGTCCGGCGCGATAAATCATGGCGTTGCGCAGCAGCCCGACCACCGGCGTATTGCCGCCCGGCATGATCCGTTGCTGCACATAGATCGAAGGCAGGCGCACCGGCAACAGCACCGGGCGTCCGTTTTCAAGTTCGGCGATCACGCCCTGTTGCGGCAGCCGCACCGCACTAGCCAGCAACCCCTGCGCGCGCGCGAGCGCCACCAGTTCCGCCATTGAGTAGCCGGAGGGGCTTTCGGGGGGATGCGCAAGGAACAACGCGTCGCCGTTCAGGGTGTCGGGACCGCGCCAATAATTGACGACGCTCGCGAGGACGTGTGCGCCGCACGACGGCCCGCGCGTCTGTTGGTCGTGCACGACAGGCAGCACGAGCGGACGCTCGGAATCGAAACTGCGATCGAGCACCTCGAAGCTGTTGTTGCCGCTGGCGGCGCTGAAACCGTCAATATCCCTGGTCGGATTGACCGCACAGCCTGTCGCGCACAGCGTCAACAACAGCGTAGCGAGGCGAAGGCCTCGCCGCATCAGTCGGCAACGGCGACGGCGATAATGATGACGCCGGCCAGGATGCCCAGCCAGATCCATTGATTGTCGGTGATGCCCGCTTCGTACTGCGCGGCTTCTTCTTCGCTCAGCACCCGCACTTCATAGCCTTGCTGTTGCAGCTCGACAGCGCGCTGAGATGCGTCGGCATCGAGGCCATAAAGCTGCAGCTCCTCGGCCGTAAAGGTTTGCTGCGGCGCCGAACGAAACTGGGTTTCGGCGAATGCCGGGCCCGAAGCCAGGGCGATGCTGAGAGCCAGAGCTCCGAAACGACGTATTCTCATGGTGTCTCCCCTTCCTGTTGAACGGCGCGCCGCCAGGATGCGCCGCCCCTCGGCGTCCGCGTCTGCGGACCGCCAGTCGGTCTACAACGCAATCGAAGAGAGGCTGTTCCAAGGCAAGCGGCGCACGCAAACGAAAAACGGCGTAATGTTGTGTCGCCTATTCGGCGGCCACGCGCGCGGGCGCAGGCATTCCCCCGTGAGGGGAGCCGCAACCGGCGTGCGTGACCTCCAGGTAAAATTGCTGCATGTCCCAGGCGCCGGTCGGACAGCGCTCGGCGCAGAGGCCGCAATGCAGGCACACGTCCTCGTCCTTGGCCATGATGCGCTTGGTCTTGAGACCGTCCTGTACGTAAAGATCCTGACCGAGATTGAGCGCCGGCGCG